>JAQBYJ010000030.1 GCA_027622555.1 Verrucomicrobiota bacterium | reverse complement strand
TGGACCGCATCGCGGTTACAAGTTTTCTGTTTATGAAGGTGGATTGCGCATCCCACTCATCGCCTGGTGGCCGGGTGTTGTTCCTAAGGGAACTACGAGTGATGCCTTGGTCGGTCTGAACGATTTTATGGCAACCTTTGCGGAACTAACATCTGTTAAATTGGCAAAAGACGAAGCGCCGGATTCCATTAGTTTCGCCAAACTCCTGCGCGATCCCGGTGCGACAGGCACACGTCAAAATCTGATCATGCAATCCGTTGTCCCGTTTGTCGTGCGGGATGGAGATTGGAAATTGTGTTTGTGTCCAGGCAGTGGAATGCCAGCCGATTCAGAGAATGGCGCCGGTAATGAGCCCACGCCGCAAGATGCCTGGCGAAGCGCGTTGGATCAATTCTCAGGCAAGCCCAAGGAGTCCGACTTCCTCAAGGCGCCCTTTGTTCAACTGTTCAATCTTGCCAGCGATCCGCATGAAGACCACAATCTCGCCGCCGACCATCCGGATCGGGTCAAGCAAATGGTCGCCATATTAAAAAAGCAGATTGCGAACGGCCGCAGCACACCCGGACCAAAACTGAAAAACGATAAGGAGGTCAAAATCATCAACACCAAAGACAAACGCCTGCCGGACTTCGTCCTCGATGCGTTCCGGTAAGGAACACTTCTTTAGGTATCACTTGTTCCATTTATTGGATTGTATCCGTGTTCATCCTATAAAAATAGATTCGAGATTAAGCGCCCGAATCCTTACTGCTTGGTTCGGAATGGCAGTATCAATGACGACCGATCCGTAGAGGAAGTGGGTCAACGGTCCAGGCCATGCGGTGGCATAAACGAAGCAGAAGATCCGCCTTCAAATTTTGATGCTTAGGATCCTTCCAGAGGTTTTTAATTTCTCCCGGATCGGACATCAGGTCGTATAACTCCCCTGTATTCCCGGTGTGATCAACAGTGATTTTTGCGTTCTCAGTTCTTAACATGGTGACATGAGGACTGGGGTCATACCAAACCATCGCATTATAATACTCGGAATAAATGTCCTTCCGATGCACGTTACGATCGGCTCCATCTGCCAGCAAAGGCCATAGGCTCTTAGCCTGCATGCCCTCGTAAGGTTTGAGACCGGCAGCCTCCATTAAAGTCGGTGCTATGTCGAACAACTCCACGAGTGCATCGGAAACGCCGGGAGCAATCCGCCCCGGCCAGCTGACGATGAAAGGAACCTTAACGGCCGGTTCATAAAAATGCGGGCCTTTCAAATAAATCCCATGGTCACCCATCATCTCGCCATGGTCGGACATGAATATAACCAAAGTATTGTCGAGTTGGCCGGAAGCTTCGAGAGCTTGCATCATCCGCCCCACCTGGTCGTCGATCAAGTCGCACATAGCCCAATAGGCGGCCTTCACAAACCGGTGATCCTTATCTGTCATAGAAGCGTAGGAATAAAAATTTCCATCGTAAGCCCCATGGTGATCAATCGTCTGATAGCTGGGCTTATTTTCCAGTTCACCTGGTGAGTAGTGAGGCAGCTCAATTTCATCCAGACGATCCAGGTATCGGTTTAGGTATGCTTCGGGTGGATTGAAGCTGTGGTGAGGATCAAAAAAGTTAACCGAATAGAGCCAGGGTTGCTCACTCGCCTCGTTTTTCGAAATGAAATCGGATGCCAATTCTCCACACCAGGTGGTTTGGTGGAACTCCGCCGGTGGGCCAATCTCCACATGCTCACATTCAGGATGGAGCCGCTTCTCATGCTTATACCCTTTTGCTTCGTACCATTCATGGAATTTGCGAGAAGTCCAGTTGTCGGCATGACTATGGGACCAATTGAACTCGGAGTAGCCGTCATCAAGACGTTCTTCTTCGTCAGGACAAGTATCCGCATGGCAAGCGCGTAGGTGAAGCTTCCCTACAAGCCCGCAATAATACCCAGCTTCCGCCAGTAGCTTGGTGACCAGTCGTTCGCTACCTGGCAGATCGGCTCCGTTTTGACGTCCACGACACGTACGCGGATACCGTCCGGTAAGAAAACTGGAACGGCTTGGGGTGCAAATAGGACTTTGGCAATAGACGTGATCGAAGCGGACGCCATTGGCAGCAAGTTTATCGATGTGTGGGGTATGTGTTTGAGTGTTCCCATAACAGCCCAGAGTATCCACACGCTGTTGGTCGCTGCAGATCCACAAAATGTTTGGAGGTCGATTCATTGTAAAATGGAAGACGGTTTCAGCCTTGTTTTGATATGTCGTTTAACGCTTACGACAATCCTGAAACACGAAACCACCCAATTTAGACTGGATGTGGGTCGCGTCAAGATGAGGAGAAAATTCTCTATCTTGACCTGGCTCTTGGTATCGCCATTTGTTAGAGCTGTTGCTGCACGGACTTTTTCTTAGCGCACTTATTCCTGTGAAAACTTTTATAAACTCAACTGCCTTGACTCGCAGATCGTTTATTAAATCTGCCACGGTTTTTGGCGTGGCGACCGCGGCAGGATATAGATGCCCACTGATGGCGCAGCAGATTCCTTCTCGAATCTTTCAAGCATCCGAGCCGATGCAAATTGGACTGAATGCATACTCCTTTGCAAAGATGTTGAATGCGGTAGCCTTGAAAAGGAAAGGCCCGGGAATGACGCTCTTTGAATTGCTCGATTACTGCGCCCATCCGGACCATCGATTCGACGCGGTGGATATCACGGGCTACTACTTTCCTAATTACTCATCTAAGGAAGCAACAACTCCTCCTGACAATTTTGTGGACAACATTCGACGTAGGGCTGCGGACCTGGGCTTGCCAATCAGTGGAACAGGTATCGGCAATTCATTAACCGGTGTTCCCTTCGATCGTAAAGGGAAAGAAGGAATTGTCTTCAGCAAAGATGAAGGCGGCGATCGTGAGTTGATAGAGAAAGATATTGAGCGGATTAAAGTTTGGACTGAGGTAGCGGCTCGGCTTGGTGCTCCGGTGATTCGAGTATTCACAGGCTTGGAACCCTCCTATCTGATGGCGGAACATATCAAGCCGAACGATCCTGCTCGAGAAGAGAAGGCCAAGAAACTCAAACAGTGGCGCGCTGAAAAAATGAAGTGGATGGTGGACGACCTGAAAGAGCTCGCAGAACACGGCAAAAAGATGGGTGTAATCATCGGCATCCAAAATCACGGTGATTTTTTAAAAACCGCAGATGAAACGGTAGAGCTGATCCAGGCAGTAGATTCAAAATGGATCGGCGTCATCGTCGATACCGGATACTTTCTCACACCTGATCCGTATCAGGATATCGAAAGCGTCATGCCGTTTGCAGTAAACTTTCAGATCAAGGAATTTGTTCGAGCAACCGTATCTCCGTATCAAATGTCCATGTTTAAGCCAACCGATCTGAATCGATTGATGGGGATTATCAGGCACTCCGGGTATCGCGGCTACCTTCCCATTGAAACGCTTTCCGCCGGCAAGACCACAGACTATGAACCCTTGAAGGAAGTACCCGTATTTCTCAAGTCTGTGCGGGAATCGGTAGCAGCCATCGGTTGACTCAATTCGGGGTGTTGCGGAAGGTCAATAAAGCTGGGGAGGATGAGAACTCATAGGTAAATCTCTTGCCTAGTTTCCTTTTCCATTTTTCAATGGTGCCCTATGCTCTGGTTTATTCGCTCACTTCTCTTTCTTGTTTTTCTCAGTTCATCCTACGGTGCAGGTAAACCGAACATCGTTATTATATTAACCGACGATATGGGCTGGAAGGACGTGGGATACCACGGAGCCGAGTTTCCCACGCCCAATATCGATCGTATCGCCCACGAGGGTGTGGAGCTCGATCGTTTTTATGTCACTTCTCTCTGCTCCTCGACTCGGGCAGGTTTGATGACGGGGCGATATCCGATTCGCTATGGACTGCAACGCGTGACGGTTAAAACCTGGGGGACGCGATCCATTCCCGATGATGAGGTGATGATTCCGGCATCCTTGGCGGAGGCAGGTTATAAGACGCGTGCCATCACCGGGAAGTGGCATTTGGGTTGGTTGCGCCGACAGAATCATCCCTTAAGCAAAGGCTTTACTTCTTTTCTGGGGCATGCGGGTGGGGCTATCGGTTTTTTTGATCATAGCACTGTGGGTCTGCATGATTGGCATAAAAATTGGGAGTTAAACTACGAACCCGGTTACAGCACTGAGCTGATCGGTGAAGAGGCGGTTCGGGTAATTGAAGAGGCCGAAGGTGATGAGTCACCTTTCTTTCTCTATGTCGCTTTCAATGCCATTCATACACCCAACGATTATTTGCAAAAGCACTATGACTTGTTTCCAGAAATAAAGAACACACTCCGCCGTGAAAAGGCTGCGATGATGACGTCACTCGATGAGCAGGTAGGAGCCATTCTCGATGCTTTGGATCGCACCGGCGCCACCGATAATACTCTCCTGCTGTTATCATCTGACAACGGCGGAGCCGTACCGACCGGCTCACTGAATGATCCCTTGCGAGATGGAAAATGGTCCGTTTATGAGGGCGGAATCCGGGTCGCTGCAGCATTGAGATGGCCCGCAGAAATCAAAGGAGGTCGAAAACTGACAGAACCGATTCGCTACATCGATGTGTTTCCCACGATACTTCGTATAATCGGTGGTGCACCCTCGGGTAATCCTTTTGACGGAGAGGATGTTTTGGACGTGCTTCAAGGAAAAGAAAAACGGAAGGATTGGGTATTCCATTCCTACTTTCAGGGTCAGAGGATTCCTCAAAATGAAACGAACCCCGACCGCGAAATCCCTTTTGAACGCAATGCGGTCAACACCAGAGATTGGAAACTGGTTCGGCTTGGTCCGAGCATCAGAATGGTGGACGATCCAATGCGGGATGCCTCCATCGAGCTTTATCGCATTCAAGATGATCCCTACGAAACAAAGAATGTCGCATCCAGGAACCCGAAAGTGGTGAAAGACTTATTGGCTCAAATGGTAGCATTCAGAGAGACTCAAAAACCGGTGCTGGATCATGTGGATATCAACCCGCCGGACACCTGGCAAAAACCGCTCAGTCTTCGGATTCCCGACTGATTCTATTGTTGGTAGGGCATAAGGTCAATTGAACCAAACCATCAGTCACGTCTCGCACACCTCATTCCATTGACCCTGATATACAATGTGCTAAATAAATGAGGATATTCCTCCCATCGTTGGATTCATTAATGGGCGGTTGTGCTGAATTTAAGATTGTAATCGATAGAAAAGTAGTGAACATAAAATCACATGAGTCAAACATCTAAAATAGAATGGACAGATGCGACATGGAATCCAGTGCGGGGATGTACCAAGGTAAGTCCGGGTTGTAAGCACTGTTACGCGGAGACTCTTGCTGAAAGATTTAGAGGAACTCTTGGACATCCGTTTGAGTTTGGGTTCGATCTTAGACTCGTTCCTGAAAAATTGGGTGATCCTATTCGCTGGTCTCGTCCGAAGAAGATCTTTGTGAACTCAATGAGCGATCTATTTCACGAAGACATATCCGATGAGTATATTGAAAAGGTAGTAGATGTAATGCTGGCGGCCAATTGGCATACATACCAGATTCTCACCAAGCGATCCACGCGTATGGCTAACCTGCTGGCTGGGAAGCTGAAGAAAGGTGCGGAAGCCTCGCATATTTGGTGGGGAGTTAGTGTAGAGGATAAGCAGTATGGTATTCCACGTGTCTCGGAACTAAGAAGATCTAACCCAACGCATACCTTTCTGTCTGTTGAGCCGCTATTAGAAGACCTTGGCACTTTCGACTTATCCGGTATTGATTGGGTGATAGTTGGCGGAGAAAGTGGCAGAGGTGCTCGCCCTCTGAAAAAGGAATGGGTAAGAAATATTCGCAAGCTTTGCTGTTCATACAAAGTACCCTTCTTTTTCAAACAATGGGGAGGAGTTCGAAAAAAGGAAACGGGTCGTGAACTTGATGGCAGGACTTACAGCGAGTTTCCTGAGTCTGCTGTCAACGAGGTTGCCTCGAAGGAAAGGCGGCTCGATTTACTCTCTCACCTTAGTTTCGCTTGATTAGATGAAGGCTTGCGACTTTCACGATAATCCGTATGATGGAGGAACACTGACAAAGTTGGAAATATTCGAGGCCTACGTTAAAGCATGGATTCCAGTATTTTTATCGCGACCAGATGCTCCTTTTGACGAATTGCACATTTTCGATTTCTTTGCGGGGCCTGGACAAGACGCAAATAACGTATCTGGTTCACCGGTACGAATTCTTAAGCAGCTTCAAGGAGCGCTTGATCAGCGTCTAGCAAGTTGGGAGAACGTTAAAAAGGTTGTTCATTTCTTTGATCTCGATAGGGGAAAGATAGATCACCTGAAATCCAAAATTGAAAATGAAGGCCTTACGGTAACAGGAGTTGCTTTAGATATTCGGTCTATCGATTTTGAATCAGCTCTAAAAGAGAATGGAAACATCTTAAATAATCGAAGAATAGCCAAGTTACTCATAGCAGATCAATGTGGGGTTGATGCAGTTAGCGATAGTGTTTTTAGCACCTTGATTAATTGCCCACGAGCAGACTTTATCTTTTTTCTTTCTACAAATACTCTCCATAGGTTTAGAGATCATCCTGCAATAAAGCAGAAAATCGGCAAGCCGGAGGACTCTTTTCATATCCATAGAGAAGCCTTCAGATATTACAAGAATCTGATACCTCCGTCTTCAAAAGTTTACTTAGGTCATTTTTCAATTAAAAAGGACTCTGGGAATATTTACGGATTAATTTTTGGGAGTAAGCATCCATTGGGTATTAACAAGTTTTTGGAGGTTGCATGGAAAAATGACAAGATAGCTGGAGAAGCAAACTTCGATGTTGATCGCGAAAAGATTAAAGAAGACGAGCTTTTGTTGAATTTGGATGTGATGGTTCCAAAGAAAATTGCTGTCTTTGAAGAGGCATTATCTGATGGCTTTAGAGAAAAGCGATTTGCGAACGAAATGGATATAGCCGAGCTTTGCTTTGAGTCTGGAGTCACATGTAAGCTGGCGGCACCTGTAATCAGCCAACTTAAAAAGGAAGGCATAATTCAATGTAAATTCAGGTCGCCTGTAGTTAAGAACTGGAAAAACCCTAGACTGATAACATATCTATAGTATTCATCCGATGTAGGAAAATGATCTTTCCTTTGTGCACTACTCTATTAAGGCACAGTATGACGTCGGGACCATTCGACGTCTGGTCTTGTATATTAACCAGGTCAGCTAAGTCCAGTGCGCGGTATTCTTGACAGCCTGTGAATATTTTTTCTCTTTCCCTTCATTTCGGCCTCCAGGGTTCTTTTGGTCGAAGGAATTTTGCGTCTACTTCACGATACCATGTATGTAGCCTGGCTTTCATTGAGGAAACGCGATCGGGGTGTTTCTCTGCCAGGTCGTTCTTTTCTCCGATATCGTCCTTCAAGTTATACAGATGCAGGCGTCCGTCTTCGTAGCGTTCGATGAGTTTCCAATCTCCCATGCGGATGGCCCCTGAAGGAATACCTCCCTGATTGCTGTAATGAGGATAGTGCCAGTAGAGGGCCTCGCGTTCGATAGAACCGTTTTGACGTAATTCCGGAACAAGGGAGATCCCATCAATGGGGTGATCGAAATCCGCTCCGGCGATTTCCAGAAGTGTGGGGTAAAAATCGATACTGCAGACGGGTGTGGTGTTAACGCTTCCGGGTTTGGTTACTCCCGGCCATTTGATGAGGTAGGGTTCGCGGATGCCACCTTCGTAAGTCCAGCCCTTGCCGCCACGCAACGGGAGGTTGGAAGTAGGCAGACCCTCGCTGGTGGAGAGACCACCGTTGTCTGAGGTAAAACAAACGATGGTATTGTCCGCGATCCCGAGCGCTTCGAGTTTATCCAGCACGCGCCCAAGGTTCGTATCCATCGATTCCATCATAGCGGCGTAAATGGCGTGCTGTTGAGAAATGCGAACCTGGCGTTCCTGTTGAATCGGCAGGACCTGTTCTTCATGGGCAAATTCTTTTTTGCCCACGAGGCCAAGTCGTTTCGCTTTCTCCTCGTATTTTTTAACCAGGTGGTCGGGTGCCATCAAAGGTGTATGAACCGAATAAAAGGAAAGGTAGGCTAAAAACGGTCCGTCCTTGTTGTCTTCCATGAACTTCATCGTTTCGTCGGCCAGTCGATGGGGTAGGTGTTCGCCTTCAGGCCCATCCTCCAGGCGTGGATTTCCATAAGGAGAGAAATACTTACTTCCGTACCTAGGCGCACCAAGTGCCCAACCACCTTTGTTGATCTCGAAGCCTTGGTTCTCTGGCCAGTATTCTTCTGTGGAACCGAGGTGCCATTTCCCGGCGAAGAAGGTTTTGTAGCCTACTGTCTTGAGTGCTTCTGCCAGGGTAACTTCTTCTAATGCCATCACGTCATTCAGCGGAGCGGGTTTGAATAATCCTTCCCTAGCTCCCGAGAAAAAATTGGTCGCATCGACCCGGCTGGGATACTTGCCGGTCATAATGCTGTAACGCGTCGGACTACACACAGGATTGGCTGCATACCCATCGGTGAAACGCATACCGGTTGCCGCGAGTTGATCGATGTTGGGTGTCTCGTAGAAGGTGTCGGGATTGTTCGCCCCTATGTCCATGTAGCCAAGGTCATCGACGAGGAAGAAAAGGATGTTGGGCTGCTTTGCACAAAGGCCGAATCCGATGAAAAAGATAATTGAAAGAAGAAACTTGGGCGTCATTAGGCAATTCATGAAGTGATATGGATATTCTGAAACTGACGGAACTCCAGCAAGCACAATGAAAACATTGGACATTGCTCGGATTTATCGGGTCTTTTGCATTGATCAAGCTATGAGCAATTTGCAGCGTATTCAAATGGAACGCTTTCGACTCGACCGAAGTGCCTTTAGTATGCGCTCGCACGCTCAAACTGAAGAGCGAAACTCTGAGTATTGGTCGCGACAGCCAGTTGCCGATCGATTTTCTGCTGCTGCTTATCTCAATAGCGTCGCATACGGATATCCTTATGCATTTCCACCTCGTCTCGACAAGACTGTCCATAGAGCCCGAAAACGGTAGACCATGGACATTGACCTAAACCCGGACTTTCTGGATTTTATAAAGGCGCTCAACGCCAACAGCGTGGATTACTTGGTCGTCGGTGGTTACGCTGTTATTTTTCCTTCTTCTATCAATCCTTTGTTAAATCAATTGGGCGGTGGTATTTTTGTCTCTTCCAGATCCAATTCTCATTCATGATTACCGGCTTCTCATAAAGTATCCGAAGTTCCTATTTATATGGCCATCCTGCATAACAAATCTAAACCACGACGCTTATTCGAAAGAGTTCTTTCAGCAGCGAGGAGAAGACTTCCGTTTCCTTGGATTTGGGCTTTTTTAATGGGATTACCTGTTCCATATCGTTCGATTACTGGAAGCATGTCTGGGCTACTGCGTCCTGAATCGGTTGCATTTAGTAAATCTGGAAACCACATCGTCGTCGGAAACTCTGGTGGTTCTTCTTTGACTGTTTATTCAAAGTCGAGCGACTCCAAAGACCAATTCGATTCAATCCCCACTTGCTCTATTATCAACGGCAAATGGCTAAACTTTGTGCACGATGCGATTTTCACTCCATGCGAAAACTATGTTATCGGAGTTGGGCGCGATTGCCATTCATTGGCAGTGTTTGAATTGAGCTCCGCCGACAACGTGGATCAAAAAGAAGTAGAACCGGTTTTTCATATTTGGGGAGATGAATCCAGGTTGAGCTATCCAGGAGGAGTGGCCATTCATCCTTCAGGCAATTGGCTGGCGGTTGCCAACCGTGGTCGATTTGGTATTACGCTTTATCGAAGGAAAGGAACCAGTTTTGAATTTGAATCGGTACCTTTTCAGTCAATCCCTGTCGAAGAATTAGTCCTTCACGGTCTGGCGACGCCACAGGGTATCGATTTTTCATCAGATGGAGAGTCGCTCATAGTTACTTACAAGGAATTTTATTTAAATGAAGACCCCAAAGGGAAATCCGGGATATCACTTTTTAAATGCCATAGCGGGGGTAATCCCGGAATAGAAAGTGAACCAGCTCATGTTTATCACTTTGGTGATCGGGCACTTCACTCAGTTGCCTTTCATCCTAAGGATCCCTTTATGGCAGTAACTGATGAAAATGGCAGTGTTGAGGTGCATCGCCTACCTTCCAAGCATGAGCCTATGCGCAAAATGGCTTCGATCGCTACCCTGGTGGGTGAAGAGGGTCCAAAGGGTGTCGGTTTCTCCGCGGATGGAAAGTTATTGGGGGCTTGTACTGTCTTCAACGAAGTGTTACTTTATAAGTCAGACTCTATATTCAAGTTGAGTGCTTAGATGCCTGTTATGAATAAATTTTGCCATCAGATCTTTTTCCGAGCGGAAATAAGCCACACATAATTTTAATGATTTTGCTTAATGACTTTTACTCCTGCACAAACAATTATCCAATTGTATAATCAACTTCATCAGCGAGGATCTAGTAGGGACGATCTAAATACGGTTCGCGAAGCTTACGAGTTAGTCGTTATAATTTTTACCGGTCAGTACCGTGCGAACGGAAAAACGTTTATATCTCATCTTGTTGGAACTGCCAGTGTGATAGCACACAGTGGAGGGAGAATTCAGGAAGTCGTGGCCGGTCTACTGCATTCCGCCTATTCACTCGGCGAATTTGGAGACGGAACTAGAGGTGTTTCTTCTAAAAAGCGTCAAATGGTGCGAAACATTGTCGGAGAAGAGGTGGAACAAATTGTGTACGATTTTCCTAGCTTGGAATGGAATGGTCCCGGTGACATCGAACGCTTGCTTCAGACCCCTCAGGAAAACATTTCCGAAGGGGAACGCCGTCTCATTTGGATGCGATTGGCACATGAGGTGGAGGAAAATGCTGACAGGGCTTTTATCTATTCGGAGAATGTTTCCCTGGATCGCACTCGCCAGCGATTGCAGATGACATCGGAAATTGCCGGTAAACTTGGTTTGGACGCTTTAGTGGTGGCGCTCAACGACTTGTTGAATGAAATTAATTCCCCGGATTTGCCAGAACCATTTGATAAGCTCCGCTCTGGAATTATCTATGTTGCACCGGCATCCCATAGCGAGAAGCTATCGTTAAAGCTCATGCGGGCGAAGCGCTATATCAATTACCGCATAGGGAGACTAATCGGTCGTTAGCTTTAATCGATTTAGTATGTGCCTTTTCACAATTCAATGGAGCCTGAATGAAAGTTATTTCACGAAGAAACTGGTTGAAGGGTGGCAGCTGCGCTATACTAAGCATTCTTGCGCTGCCTGGGTGCTCTCATGGGACTGCCGACTCCGAGTGAGGAGGTCAAAAAACAGCAAAGTAATTTGGATTGGGTCAAACGGCTTCTTGAGTTAGCCCATGATCTTAAGGTGGATAACCTTCCGCTGATTCAAGGTGTTTTGGGTGGTGGGAAGTGGGGCCAGAAAAAGAATTTATTTCGCGACCGGGTGGGGCAGTGGCTGGAACTTGCCGCCGCGGCGGGCATTACCCTCGCAATTAAACCACACCGAGGTCACGCGATGTCCACACCTGATGAAGCCGTGTGGATGATTCATGAACTTGGCGACAATCCCAAGCTGCGAATGGTCTACGATTATAGCCATTTCGCCTTCCGTGATATGTCCATCGAAAGCACAGTCGATATGGCTTTGCCATACACGAGTTATGTTGTGATGAAAGATGCAGTTCAGGAAAATGAGAAGGTGGTATTCGAACTTCCTGGACAGTCAGGAACCGTCGATCATGCACGTGTCCTTTCCCTGTTTTATGAAGGAGGCTATCGCGGAGAAATTTGTCCGGAAGTCAGTTCACTGGTTTGGCGTGCGGAAGGATACGATCCGGAGAACGCGGCCAGGATTTGTTACCGGAACTTGAGTGACATTTTTTCTGAAGCAGGTGTGGGGAGAATTTGAAGAATAAATGGAAGTCATGCGCTTATTGGAAGATACGGCGGCATAACGAGGCCCAACCTTCGCTCAAACAGGCTACGGCTTGGCACGCGCAATAGCCCTGCCTTCTGTTCTGGTGAAATGGTCGGGCCAGAGCCTCCGGCTCTGCTGAGATGTTTTACTTCTCTCCCTTGAGTCCAAGGTGTGCCAAAGCTTCCGGTGGCGGAGCAGGGGCGTGTGTCCGGGCGACATTGCCGGTGTAGCCAATATCCTTCATCCCGGCCGGAGTGGTGTAGTATCCGCCGGCGATCAGGTTGCGCATAAGATAAAAGAAATTGCCGGGAAACTTTTTGTTACTCGCTTTTGCTGATCGGGCAAGTTCTTGGCAGATCGCTGTTTGTTCGGCGAGTTTCAGGGACACAAAGTTTTTGGCTCCTTGCCTTTGCGCTTCTTCATCCAGCCCGGGAAGGCCTTGCAGGATGAGCTTCCGGTCTTTCGCCTGGTCCGGATAAGGCGAGCTGATCCATTCATCTACAAAATCGTGAACGCCCAAAGACGAAGCACTAGGTGACTGGTCGTCGGACGGCATAATAATATCGCACAAAGCGATGACTATTCGCCGCTGTTCATCGCTCAAGGTGAGTGGCCAAAGATCACCCGGGCGGTAGATCTTAAGAAGATCTGGATCGGGTCCGTAGCCCTGTGCTGTGACAGTACTTGCCGAAGCTTGGGTTAAGGGTAGAGAAGACGCGCCAAGTGCAGGCAAGGAGGTTGCCGCCGAAGCAATCCACTTCAATGCTTCACGGCGGTTGATACGTGGAAAGTTGTTTTCCTTATTCATGTTATATCTTTGTCCTAACGACGGCACTGCGAGGACGCAATAGCCCTACCTCTTTTAGTGGCGATGCATCCTGCTCTGCCGCAAATAATTTTAAGAAATGAGTCATCATTCATTCTAAAAAGTGCTAGATGTTTCCTTTCTTAATTTCCCCGATCAGGTGGTCCGCGGTGCGCCAGGCCAGGGCCATGATGGTCAGGGTGGGGTTCTTATCCGCCGTACCGGGAAAGGGAGCACCATCGGCGATAAAAACATTGGGTACGTCCCAGGTCTGACACCATTGGTTGGTTACCGAGTTCGAAGCATTCGCTCCCATGATCGCCCCGCCCACCTCGTGAATGGTTTGGCCGCCTTCCTTGACTGCCTTGAGCGGGTTTTCCGTGTCGGGCGGACGGTTGAATTTGGCCTCCATGGCTTCAAGCAGGTTGCCCATCATTTCCTGTTGGTGGGCAACCTGCTTTATATCGTCTTCAGAAAACTTCCAATGAAAGCGCAGGGCGGGGATGCCCCACTGGTCTTTTACCTCGGGATCCAGTTCGCAGAAGCAGTCATCGTTGGCGGCCATGGCACCTTGTGCGCCAATTCCTTGCATCGACCCGTAATAACGTCGGGCATCTTCCTTTAACTTTTTGCCGAAGGGAATACCATCGCTGTCCGAGAGCGAATCAAAACTTTTACCGGTGTTGAGATTCGGCATTTTGCGACCGCTTACCATGATGAATTTGTAGCCGCCGGGAAAATCGAGTTTGCCCGCCGCTTGTTCCTTGCAGAGCCAGAAGGGAACGTAGGCCTGCTGCCCAACTACGCTATCTTCATTGTGTATGGGGAGATTTTCCAGAGCCGGTATTTGTGCGCTGAAGCGGCTGCTGATCGAGTCGGTGATGTATTTGCCAACCTTTCCGCTGGAGTTTCCCAGTCCGTCAGGAAAACGGTTGGACTTCGAGTTCAGCAACAGTCGAGCGGTTTCATAGGCACTCGCCGCGAGCACGACAACACGCCCTTTGACCTGATGTTCCCTTCCATCGACCTTGTCGATGTAGCTGACTCCACTGGCCTTGCCAGATTTATCAACCGTCACATTCCGGACCATGGCATTGGGCAGTATGTCGAGGTTGCCGGATTTCAATGCGGGTCTCAACAAAGTGGTGGTCGAATCAAAGGCTGCGCCGACCGAACAACCGCGATGGCAATCGGTAGCAAACAAGCAGGCTGAGCGCATCCTCATGTTTTCAGCCAAAAGGCGTTGAGCTTTCGCATTCCCCGGGTGAAGTTTTGCCGGAAGGGTATCGGCATCCTGGCGTTGGGTGAGCACTGCCCGGTGAACCGGCAGGACGGGAATCCCCAGTTTCTTGCCCCGCTCCTTGGCAAGCAATTCTCCAGCGCGGAAGGGAGGTGGAGGCAGCAGGACTCCGGGAGATGAATCCGGGGAATTTTCGATCCCTTCGCTGGCACCAAAAATCCCCACAAGCATTTCCACTTTGTCGTAATACGGCGCCAGGTCGTCGTAGGTGATGGGCCAATCGAAACCGACTCCTTGGCGCGAGTTAGTTTTGAAATCGTAAGATCCATTGCGCAGGGAAACTCTGCCCCAGTGGTTGGTCCGTCCGCCCATCATTCGCTGCCGCCACCAGTGAAACTCTCGTTTCTCCTCTTTACTCGCGTTGGTGTACGGTTCGCCGGGGATGTCCCAGCCGGATGTGATGGAAGCGTCGTAAAAGCCGTACTGTTTATCCGGCGTTGGCTCCTCGCGCAGAGGTGCCTGATCGGGGGTGTGAAACATGGCCGTTTCCCGAACCGGATCAAACATCCGGCCTGCTTCGAGGACCAGAGTCTTGATGCCTGCCATGGCCAGAAGATAAGCGACCTGACCGCCACCGGCACCCGAACCCACGATTACCACATCGTAGTTGGATTGGATTTCATTTGGGGAAATAACGGGCATGATTGATTTGGGGAACTTGGATTAAGAAAACCTTTTCCATGATTGTTGTCGCCTTTAAAAGTTAGGAGTAGCTGCAATCCTGGGAACGCCAAGCCCCAGCTTGGCATTTATAACTGAACCCCACAGCTCAAACAGCGGAAACCGTCATATGAAACATGTGTTAGTTCTAGAATGGATAGTGATTCACAACAGAAGTGAGTATTAGTTTGAGAAAAGTTAACCATTTCATTTCGAATATGCGTAAGCCTCACCTAGTTGCTTTTCCAACTTCTCCACGCGTTTTTGCTGATTTGAATTGCCAGCCAAATTCATGGTCTCCAACGGATCGGCGTTGTGGTCATACAATTCGCGTTCCACGATCTGTCCAGTCTTGGAGTCTTCCCACAGCACGAAGCGATATCTGTCAGTCCGTAGAGCCCGGCCCATGTATCTTTCCTTAAAGCGGACGTGTTGACTCAACGCGACTGAGGAGAATGTTTTCGAAGGCTTTTCAAGGACTGGGACGAGCGTTTTACCTTCCAGATTTTTGGGCGCTTCGATGCCGGCCAGATCACACAAGGTTGGGTAAAGGTCCACCAATTCGGAGAGGGTATTTGTCCGTCCGGGTTTGATTCCTGGAGCAGCAATCATCAGAGGGACCCGGGTCGCAATTTCGAAATTGGTCATTTTGGTCCAGGCACTTTGCTCGCCCAGATGATAACCATGATCGGACCAGAGAAGGATAATCGTTTTGTCCAGGCGATTGCTTCTCTCCAGCTCCTCCATGAGTCGTCCGACCTGGGCATCCACATAGCTGACGCATGCTGCGTAGGCCTGAAGGAGTTCCAACTGCAGCGAAGTTGGAATAGCACCTTCGTTTGGAACGCCAACGTAACTCCGCATCTCGTATCCGTTCCAATCGATTCCTTCCTCATGGTTAGGTATATCCGGCATAGTGAGGCCAATCCGCTTTGCCGACCCCACGTAACCATCGGAATTGAACCAGGCCATGACAGGTGATCCGGTTGCAGGCATCGGGTTCTTCGCGAGCCACGTTTCATCGGGTTGATGGAGATCGAAATAACGTTTCGGTGCAATGTATGGAACATGTGGTTTCCGGAATCCGACGGCTATGAACTGGGGCTTCTCTTCTGCCCTCGTGTGCAAGGCTGCCAAGACCTGGTTCGTCATTCGTCCAGCGAAGAAATAATCATCCGCCACATCCGGACTTTGTTTCACCGGACACTCCAAACGATCGGCAATAATCGATGGGCCACCTGGATTCGTTTCGTCGAAGATCTCCAGTCCTTCTTTTTCCCGTCCGGCGAAAATAGATTCTGACCAGTCTGATTCAATAGCCCAACCGTCATGGTCCACTTTGCCGAAGCTTTGGGTGTGGTAACCCTGGTCTTTGAACCACCGGGCCATTGAAATGGCGTCAGATCTGCGATTGCGGAATGCAGCTACATCATTTTCACCATGGCTGAATACACCAATGGAATCGGGGCGAAGTCCGGTCATGATCGATAGGCGGGAGGGACCGCATTTCGCATACTGGCAGTAGGCCCGATCAAAAACCACGCTCCTGGCTGCGAGCCGATCTATGTTGGGTGTAACGGCTCGCGCGTCGCCGTAACACCCCAGCATCGGTCGGAGGTCGTCGATGGCGATCATAAGGATGTCGGGTCTGCCTACTGCGGCATATCCGCTGACAGCGAAGAAAAGGACAAGCAGGCTTGAAAGGAAGTTCATTCGAAAAAGGACCACAGCGACTCCTATGAAACTGCAGAGTTATTTCTGTGTCGAGTCCGGAAGACCGCAAGGGAATCTAATGGTTTTAACCTTGTAAATACGGAATAGATTCCGCATATTCTAGGCATATGCTAACTCGAAGATTGGAATCTACGCTTATTCAAAGAATCTCCCGAACACCAGTGGTGGCGCTCTTGGGTTCGCGGCAGGTGGGTAAAACAACCCTGGCCCGTAGTTTGAAATTGGACAAGCCCTCTCATTATCTGGATCTTGAACGCCCTTCGGACATTGCTAAGCTTGACGATCCCGAGCTTTACCTGAGCAAGCTTGATGATCACCTCGTGATTCTTGATGAGATTCAGCGTCTCCCTGAAGTTTTCCCAGTGCTCAGAAGCCTGGTAGATGAGCGTCGACGAAAGGGTGAGAAGGCTTCTCAATTTTTAATCCTGGGATCAGCCTCCCCGGACCTGTTGATGCAAAGCTCGGAAACACTGGCTGGTCGGATCAGCTACCTGGAATTGCATCCATTGAATCTCACTGAGTTGAAAAACCCAAATGCCACCATCGACCAACATTGGTACCGGGGAGGATACCCTGAAAGTTTTCTAGCTGAAGACGACGCTTCTGCAAACCAGTGGTGCGATGACTTTATAACCAGCTATGTTGAGCGCGACTTGCCTCAACTGGGCGTAGCTGCAACACCACTACAGCTGCTCCGCTTCTGTTCCATGCTCGCGCATCAGCAGGGAGCTACTTTGAATCTGAGCAAACTCGGTGCATCTCTGGGAATTGATGGAAAGACCGCCCGTCGCTATCTGGAACTACTCGAAGGGCTTTACCTTGTGCGCACCCTTTCGGCCTGGAGTCGCAATGCAGGAAAACGACTTGTGAAAGCGCCCAAAGTCTACTGGCGTGATACAGGCTTACTCCATGCTCTTGTCGGATTACATGGCTTGGAAAAAGTTCTTGGCCACCCAATCTGTGGTCATTCCTGGGAGGGTTATTGTATCGAACAGATACTTGCCTTACTTCCTTCGAGTACGATTTGCACTCACTACCGCACTCACGCGGGTGCCGAAGTGGATCTGGTATTGGAAAATGCCTCGGGCGAGAAGCACGCGATCGAAATCAAACGCACGCTTTCTCCAAAACTGACTCCTGGGTTTATCGAAAGCATGAGTACGCTCGAGGCAACGAGAGGCACCTACCTGATTCCTGAAGGGAATTCCTATCCTCTTTCGGAGTCGGTCACAGCCATGGGTCTAACCCAATTTCTTGATTCCCTGGAGTAAAGGGAGGCGGCTCGAACTAGGCCCGAAGGGCTTGGTCGGTCCGCTGCTGATGTGCTAGCCGACAAACAGACAAGATACCAACTGGTGCGGATAAGCAGGGGATACATCAACGATGGCCGTCAGTGTTTTACAGGCGTCTTCGCTTTGGGTGCTTTCAGTTCTACGACAGGTTCAATTATCTTGATCCGGATATTCCTGAACGCGACGTCCGCTCCCTTGCCATGATCCTGAAAAGCGATGACCCCGGTGTCCGATGAAAAACCGGCCTGGTCGTCCGTTGCATCCGAGAACATTTTTCCATTGATGATCTGGATGAGGCGGTTGTCCTGAACGATCACCCGCATCGTATTCCATTCGCCAACCTTGTAGTGCGCCTGGATGGTTTCGGCTTTTTCAAATTGTTCGACCACCTTGGTTCCATCTTGGGCGATGGTCACTCGTTGTCCGGCGGTGGCCAGGTGCTTCCGGGTGTTTTGAATTTCAATATCCGGAGACATGAGCGAGTGGTGCCAAAGCCCCATCCCCTCGGGTGGTGAAACTTCTACCTGATAGCCACGTACCTGCCAGTCGCCGAGGTCGGAACTGCGCACCTGAACGCCCGAGTTGCCTTTACGGTAACGAAAATCGAGGCGAAGTTCGAAATCGGCTGCACCGAATCCACGCCAGATGAGCCAGTTGCGAGCCATGCCTTTGCCTGTGCATTGGATGACACCATCCTCCACCGTCCACGATCCTGGTTGACCATCCCAACCTGTCAGGTCTTTGCCATTGAAAAGTTTTATAAATCCTGGCTCTTCCGGATAGTCGCCAAAATTCAGGCGAGTGGTTGGCGCGGTTTCTCCAGCGCCATTCAAGGTGAGTAATCCTTGGACTAAAATAAGGCCTGAGAAAGCAAGGCAGCGGGGTAGGGTAGATGAGAACATTTTGTATTGGTTAGCACATGTATTCTAAAAAATCGAGTTAGGATATACAGTAAGTTGTTTCTTGGACCTGATTATTCATTTTGGATAACTCTGTTTACTCCACATGTACCGCAAGACAACCGACGGCAGTTTCGCCTCGCGCATTGGTTCTTTGGACTCGAACAAGGTAAACACCGGGTTTCTTAAACGTGTGTTCAGTCACCGCATAACCATCTTTTGCGAGTTTATGGACGTTGCCGTCGGATTTAACAGTGACAGGCCTTGATCCATCGCCAAAGTCCCAAACTTCTTCGCCGTCCGTGGTTCGAAAGGTACGAACCTTGAAAGTCACACGATCACCAGAATGGATGCCGGTAGTGGGCGAATACGTCGGGTGGATCGATGGTGGGAGCTCATCCGGCTTGGAGGGATCGACTACCTGCACGACCGCGAAATCGAAATCTATGTTTCCTTGTGCATCTTCTATCCGAAGAGTTTCCGTGTACATGCCGGGTTTATCATAAGAGCGCTCTACAGTGGATCCGGTTGCTTTTGATCCATCTGTGAAGGTCCAATTATAAGAGGCTATTCGGCCTGATGCGCTCCACGACTTTGAGGCATCGAGTATAACTTTCTCCCCAATGGCGTTCAAATGATGCGGGCGGGCCACGGCAATAAGGGCCGGTTTGTTTTCGCGCAAATAAGTTTCCCAAACGAAGGCATAGGCATCCTGAGTCCCCCAATTACCGGACGGTTGACGGCTGACGATGCCAAAATGCAAGTGTGACCATCCTCCGCTGCCACCCTCTTTTCCCAACACACCCATCTTTTGTCCCATCGTTACCCTAGCACCCGGTGTAATCGCATCACCAATACTGAAGAGGTGACTGTAGCGATAATACCAACCACGGTCATCCAACAAGTAGACCACATCATAGCGTTGGTTCACCGGCGAATCCTCATAGCCTGGCAATGTGTTTTCACCACTTGAAACGACGAGTCCATCGGTGGCGGCCACCACGTCGATCAGGCCTTCGCAACCACCGAAATCCAGGTCGTTGTGGTAATAAATGTCCTTGCTGTTTGGCTGCTCTCCACCGTCCACGTAAGTCGGTTCGTTCGACATTTGCGTGTAAGTGGCGAACCACCTTTGTTTGACCGGGTAAGTAAACGTTGTCGGGTCGATAAGCGGAGAGTTCGTCGGCCATAGACGCAGCCGGACATCCTTTTCAAGTGCCCACACGTCGCGCCGGCTGTTGGAACGATACCCTCGTGTTATGGGACAATCGATCTGCACATCACCTACCTCTAGCGGCAGGTTGTAATTGCCGGACGACAACTGCACTGTTTTACCGTTTACCTCAACCGTCACCAAGGCCGAACGAATAGCCGCGCGTAGCGAATCGGTTTCCTCAACCAAGTCTACCAGCTTAACCCGGACAGTGTCCCCGTTGCTCAATGTTACCTTGGCTGATTCACCGAGATTCATATCCACCACCCGTACGATGGGTTCGCGGGTGGGTTGCGCAGAAACATCGGTGCCTACCAAAACGAGTAGTCCGAGTACTGAAAAGGCGGCGGCGAGAATAAGTCTACCGGTTATGGTAACGGCCACTGGCCTAGGGTAGTTGCACGGAGAAGACATAAGCTTCCTGTTTGTCAGAGTGCCTGAAATTCGCAAGCACTTACCTGCCTGGAACTGATCCATTAATCTTCTTTAGCTCTTACTGTTTTATCTCCGGATTCGGTTTACGAAAACTCATGGCTGGGCCGGGGACAAAGGGGAATCGTTTTTCCAGGTCAGGGGCGAGTTCGACTCCGAATCCGGGTTTGTCCGGAAGGTCCATGTAACCGTTCACGGCCACGAGCGGCTCGACGAACACTTCTGTCGTCAACGGATTCACCGTCTGGTTCAACTCGCACATAAGCCGGTTTGGAATGGCCGCGGTGAAATGGGCGTTGGCCATGGTAGTCAGGCCTCCGTGCCAGTTGTGTGGCACACAGTACTTGCCCAGGAGGTGAGCCATCCGGGCCACATACCAGGACTCCGTTAATCCCATGTTATTGGCGTCAGGTTGTGGGATATCCAGAGCGTTGCGGTCAAGCCACTCCTTGAATTGGAAACGGTTGGTTTTCGTTTCCCCGCCCGAGACCATCACGTTGGGCATCGCCTCGTTGATCTTGATGTGATCCAGAATGGTCTGTTCGTCCAGGGATCGGCTCACCGGTTCTTCAAACCAAAGAAAATCGAGTTCCTCCAGCACCGGGCAAAATTGTTCGACGATTTCATCCACCGTATGTCCGGAGCCGCCCATGGACTCCTGCATCAGGTCCATGTCCGGGCCGACCGCCTCCCGCAACTTGTAGAGAAAGGATACGTATTTCTTTATGTTCATATCACTGAACTTCCAGTCGGTCCCCTTGCGAAACTTGAAGGCGGTGTATCCCTGTTCCTTATAACGCAAACCCTCCTCGATCAGCGACTCCGGGTGATCGTAAAATTTCCAATCGACTCCTCCGCTGGCGTAAATGCGCACATGGGGATCCGGTTCGTTGTCGGTGGCGAGTAATTTGTATACGGGCATGCCGGTGGCTTTGCCGATAATGTCCCACAGCGCGCAGTCCACTCCCGACCAGGCGCAGCTCTTGTGGAACCATTCATTTCCGATGCGGCCATAACTCGGCCCGGTAGCCAGCAACTCCACATCAAAAGGATTTTTCCCGATCATCATGGGGCGGATCACTTTGTTGAAATAGGCCATCATCTCTTCAGGTCCACCGTACTGGCTGGAACCCCCGATACCCGTGATGCCCTGATCGGTGAAAACCTCCACCAGGATAGAATCGGTTCGCCAGCAATCATATTGGGCGGTTGACCAATACTCGGACGGCTTCATCACGTAAGTCAGCGGCGTCATTTTCAGGTCGGTGATCTTGATGTTCTGCCGTGCGATGCCTTCCAGCGGATAAGTCCGGTTCTTCGGCGGGTTTGGCGTCTTGGAAGGTCTCGTCCTTGTCTGTGCGCTGGAAACGTTTATCAGGTTCATCGCTCCGGCAGCAGCAGCTGCTCCGAGAAAACTACGTCGTGTCATGGGGTTCATCGTTTGATTCATTTCGTACTGATTGGGGTTAGGGGATTGGAAAATGTTTAAAGATTTACCCTAGATTTTTTGCGGCTAGGAGGGAATCCAAATTTGTACCTTTATTTACTGTTCTCGCCTGGCCAAAGTATAACCAATGAAACTTTCCACCCTATCTTTTTGGTTTCTCCTATGTATCGTTGCTGTAAGACTGAATATCATTCTTTTATTGGCAAACGAATAATGAGACGGTTCTAATTTCTTTTTCGCTATGAGCCGTAAACAGTTTTTCGACGTTCCTGATTTTCTGAAGCCGCTGTTGTACCTGGGGGAGGGATATCCGAGAGAAGAAATTGATGAAGTGATTCTCCGCCGCGAGGAAGCCACCCCGCATCTTCTGGCAGCTCTGGAATGGATGTTGACTCATACAGAGGAGGCGATCGATGAGTATGAATACATGCTGTCTCTCTATGCTATGTATCTTCTGGCACAATTTAGGGAGAAAAAGGCTAAGCCAATGATGATTGCCTTGGCCCGGCACCCCTTGTCGGATGATTTGTTGGGGGATGTTATTACCGAAGGTCTGCATCTTATGCTCGCTTCTCTATGTTGCGATGATCCTGAGGCGCTTAAACTGGTGGTGGAGGATCTTGACGCCGATCCTTTTGCCAGGTCCGCCGCGATTGAAGCTCTGGGTACCTTATGTTTGAAAGGGCATTATTCGCGAGATGCGCTTTCCAGCTATTTAAGTGAACTTTACGATTTCAAACTGGAGAAGGAACCCTCTTTTGTTTGGGATGGAGCGGTTGGCGTCTCGGTCGATCTGTGTTTAAGCGAGCATCGGGATCTAATAAAACGGGCTTATCTGGAAGGTTTGGCTGATGAGAGTGTGGACAACTTGCTGGACGTGTTATCCAGGCTGGACAATGAAAGGCCCTACTTTACTCGCGACCATCGTTTCCGTTTCGCAGATGACATTCATAGGGAAATATCAAAGTGGTATTGTTTCACCGATAAGTATGTGGTTGATAAAGCCAAACGACAAAAGAAACCTAAAGAATACGTTCCCGTGCGCGATGAACCTGCCAACATCGGTGGGTATTCAGACGTTCCCTACCTACGACCCGAACGCAAAATCGGCCGCAATGAACCCTGCCCGTGTGGCAGTGGGAAAAAGTATAAGAAGTGCTGCGGTAAATAATTGGATTTCAAATCTTCAAAACCTCCTGGATTCGATTTATAATGAGGGAGACTATGTCCCTTTCAAAGCTTGCGAGATCATAAGCGAGCAGACCATCATTGAACACTTCCTATGAGACTGTTTTCCTTTTTCCTAAATCTGTGGTGGCTGGTTCCACACACGCCTTACGAACCGGCTCCCGAGCCGCATTGGTCTGACACTGAGGCGAAAGGGATTTCCGATGATCAACATCGTTTCCGGTCCATGATGCAGCACATGGATGCAAAGGTGGGCCAGGTTCTCAACAAGCTTGATGAATTGGGTATCGCGGAAAACACACTGGTGCTATTCACGAGTGACAGTGGAGCTGCCTGGGAAGGGCACATTGGAAGTCTCAAAGGGGGAAAGACTGATTTACACGAGGGCGGCATTCGCGTGCCCATGTTAGCTCGCTGGCCTGATCAGATTCCATCCGGTCAACAAAGCAGAGTGCTGGGCCACTCGACCGATTTATTACCAACGATTTGTGAAGCAGCAGGTATTCAGATACCTGGCACACAGGAACTCGATGGCTTGAGTCTCTTGCCTCACATGAAGGGCGCACCTGCTCCAACCAATGAGGAACGCGGAACCGTTTTCTGGCAGATGATACTGTATAAACAATTGCAACGTCATTACCCGAAGCCCGAGCCCTTTGCTACAGAAGTGGTGAAGCGTGGCCAGTGGAAACTCCTCGCTCTCGATGGCAAGCCAGTGGAATTGTACGATGTCATTGCCGATCCCAACGAGCTGAACGATGTGATGTTTGAACATCCAAAACTCGTGGCTTCTTTGACTGCAGAGTTGCAAGCCTGGTTGGCGGCTGATCGGATCTCACAATAATGTATACACATTCCATCGCTTCGAGTTTCATATCTAGGTGGGTTGCTCTCTTTGCATCAGGTAGGGCTTGTTTGCCAAACGAGCCGTCTACAGATCGGCGGTGTTGGCAACACCGCCCTACCTTGAGAAAGTGCATACTGCCCGTGCGTTTTTTGCTTGGCCTTCTCTTGCTTCAAGCTGTTTTTCTCAACGCTGAAACCAGCCGTCCCAACATCATCTTTATTATGGCTGACGATCTGGGCTATGGTGATTTGGGCTGCTACGGGCAGAAAGAAATCCAAACGCCCCACATCGACCGACTTGCTGCGGAAGGCATGCGCTTTACCCAGACCTACGCGGGTAGTACAGTTTGTGCGCCGACCCGATGTGTTTTGATGACCGGTCTTCATACCGGGCACTCGCGTGTGCGTGGAAATGGGGGATGGGAAGGCCCGGAGCGTAGCCCGGTGAGCGTACCTCTTCGGGATGAGGACGTAACGGTGGCGGAAATTTTGAAAACGGCTGGTTATGCCACCGGAGTCACCGGAAAGTGGGGGCTGGGTCAGGCAGGAACCAGTGGGATTCCGAACAAACAGGGATTTGACGAGTGGCTTGGCTTTTTGGACCAGCGGCATGCCCACGGCTATTATCCCGAGTACATCTGGCGCAATGAAACCATGGTTTCCCTGGACGGCAATTTGGGCGGTCATCAGAAAGAATGGATACACGATCAGTTTACCGATTTCTCCCTTGAGTTTATTCGGGATAATAAAGACAACCCGTTCTTTCTCTACGTGGCCTATACCATTCCGCATGGGCGGTATGAGATCGCCTCGGACGCCCCTTACTCGAACAAGCTTTGGCCACAGGATGTGAAGAACTATGCCGCCATGGTTACGCGGATGGATAGCGATGTGGGCCGTATCATGGCATTGCTCCGGGATTTGAATATTGATGAGCAGACCATCGTGTTTTTCACCAGCGACAACGGAGCCGAGATCTATTATTTCCGTGGTGCGAATCTTATCGAGGAGTACGAAACGATTCTGAAAAGCCCCGGACCATTGCGTGGTTGGAAACGCGATCTTACCGATGGGGGAGTGCGCGTGCCGATGATTGCTCGGTGGCCGGGCAATATTGAGGCCAACACGGTGAGCGACAAGGTCTGGGCCTTCTGGGACTTTCTACCTACGGCCGCCCATCTGGCCGCGTTGAATCCGCCCATGAATATCGACGGAACTTCCATCGTTCCCACCTTGCTCGGAGATGCTCACGAAGAACACGAATTCCTCTATTGGGAATTCTTCGAACGGGGATTTCAGCAGGCGGTCCGCTACGGTGACTATAAAGCACTTCGACTTAAACAAAACGAACCGCTCGAGTTGTATCGGGTTACCAAGGACCTCAAAGAAATGACCAACATCGCTGGCCAGCATCCACAAGTTATTAAGCACATAGAATCCTACCTTGAAACCGCCCGATCTCCATCGCCCTATTGGCCCAAATGACCTATGACAAATGCTCAACCAATTAATCCTCCCCGTATTCTCGCGCTTGGTGCTCACCCGGACGATTGCGATGTTAAAGCAGGTGGCAGCGCCGTGCTCTGGGCTCAGTCTGGTTGTGCGGTTCAATTTGTTTCCGTAACCAATGGTGACGCGGGACACCATGAGATGTCAGGTGAGGAGCTGGTGAAGCGCCGCACCTCCGAAGCCGAGGCGGCTGGGCGTGTAGCCGGTATCGAATACCTGGTAATGGATAATCATGATGGTCAGCTGGTCCCTGGATTGGAGGAGCGCAATAAACTGATGCGAGTGATCCGCGAGTTTCGCCCGGATCTGATTCTTACCCACCGACCCAATGATTATCATCCCGATCATCGATACACATCACAGTTGGTTCAGGATTGTTCTTTCCTGGTGAGTGTTCCGAATATTTGCCCCGAATCACCGCGACTGGAAACCATGCCGGTTATTGCCTACTTTTCAGACCATTTTCAAAAGCCCATTCCTTTCCAGGCAGATGTGGCGGTGAATATCGATGCCGTTTTCAATACCAAAGTCCGCATGCTGGATTGTCATGTGTCGCAAATGTACGAATGGCTACCCTGGATCGGTCAGGCGAATATAGTCGTGCCCGAAGATCTCGAAGAACGGATAGCCGCTCTCAAGCCATTTGTGCAGGACCATTGCGTTATAAATGAAGACGCTCGTTGCTTGCTTATCCGGACATACGGGCAAGAAAAAGGATCAAGCATTGAAAACGCGGAATGCTTCGAAGCCTGTGAATATGGTTCGCCCATGGATGCTGAAGCGGTGAAACGGTTGTTTCCATTTTTACCGGCAGCGGATTGAGGGTTAAAAGCTACGATCTCCCTGGGAACGCCAAGCCCCAGCTTGGCATTGTTAGTAGGAGGCAGCATGCTGCCGATTTCGTGAATCTGTTGACCATCGTTTCGGCAGAAAGCTACCTCCACCATTTTTAAGAAATGTCAGTTGAACATCCAGACTTGTATCGTGCCGGGATCTTCGTTGATATGTAGGAATCTCCTGCGCTCTATGCATTTACCTCCTGGGAAATCGCTCCCCTAAAACAACCCAATGACCGAAGAAGAAAAAAAGCCGCCCTCGGATTCGACAGGCTCACCGCAGACCGGCCTCTCCCATCGACAAAGCTCAGGACTGGCCGCCTTCTGGCAGGAGCTGAAGCGCCGCAAGGTCATGCGGGTGGCCATCACCTATGCGGTGGTGGCGTGGTTGATTATCCAGGTGGCTTCCTCAACGTTCGGCTGGTTCGACATACCGGCTTGGGCATTCAGGTTGGTTACGCTCTGTGTCATTCTGGGATTCCCCCTGGCGGTGATTATCGCCTGGGCCTTTGAGCTGACTCCGGATGGGATCAAGACCACCAAACACGCCCGGGAGGAACAGGGCGAAGTCCCCGTATCCAAAACCCAGGAACGCAAACGCAACTGGCTCACCATCCTTTATGCGGCAGGCCTGCCCACTTTAATTTTTGGCACTCTGGCCCTCTTCCTTTATTTCCGGACCGACCACTCGTCCCCTGCCCTGAGCTCGTCGAATGGGCCCCAAGTCGAAGACTTGGAAAAATCCATTGCCGTCCTGCCTTTCGACAACCGCAGCAACCGGGAGGAGGACCTGTTCTTCACGGACGGGATTCACGACGAGTTACTCTCCCAGATTTCCCGTATCCGGGATATCAAAACGATTTCCCGGACCTCGGTGATGGGCTACCGGGGGACGACGAAGTCCATTCCAAACATTGGGGAAGAATTACAGGTGAACCACATACTCGAAGGCGGGGTTCAACGGGCGGGCAACCAGATCCGGATTAATGTGCAGCTCATCGAGGCGGCGGCCGACAGGCACCTTTGGGCGGAAACCTACACCCGGGAGCTAACCGCCGAAAACGTGTTCGAGATCCAGAGCGAGATCACCCGGACCATCGCCCAGGCCCTCAAGGCCATACTCTCACCCGCTGAGGCGGAACAATTGGAAAAGCTGCCGACGGACAACCTTGCGGCGTTGGAAGCTTATTTCAGGGGGAAGGAAAAATTGGAAAAACGATCCAGGATCGATTTTGCGGAAGCGATTCACTATTTCGAGGAGGCCATCTCCCTCGACCCCAAGTTTGCCATGGCGCATGCGGCGCTCGCACGAAACATTTTGACAGATGCCAGATTCTCCGGTCTGCCGAGAGATCTGCAAGCGGCAAAAGCGGAACCGCATATCCTCAAGGCTTTGGAATTGGACGACACCCTGAGTGAGGCTCATTTGGCCGTGGCGGGTTTGAAATATTTTCAAGGAGACAACCTGGCTGCGGAGCGTGCCTTCAATAGAGCCATTGAGCTAGATCCTAACAACCCGGATGCGCTTTCCGAATATGCAGGATTTATGGGCAGAGAGCATCCGGACCAATCGTTGGAGATTGCCGCACTTTATCGCCAAGCCTATGAATTGGACCCTAAGCATGAATTAGCACAGGACCGCCTGGCTGAAAGTTTTGAGGCCTTGGACAGTGGACAGAAGCCTTACAGGTGAGAGCATCCTTCGCGGAACAGAACCCGGAGAGCGCTGCCGCCCAACTTAAGCTTGGAAGTCTTTATAACCGAAATCTTGGCCGTTTCGACGATGCGATCATTGCCCATCGGAAGCAACTTGCGTTGGACCCTACCGCCCAGAATGTTAATGATTTTCTCAGCGACGCCTATCTATCCCTGGGAGACAAGGTGACAGCCCTAGGGTGGATCGACCGGTATCTGGAAACCCAACTGGATCCGTACTTACAGGCCGCTTTTAGAGGCAGGAAGTTTCATATCGCAGGCGACGATGAGGCATTCGAGCAAATCGCTTTAGAATTACTAAAGAAATACCCCGAAAGAACAGGTGGTCCTGAAAGACTCAATCAGCTTTCGGACTTATATATCTCTTCAGGCAATCCCGAGAAGGCCCGTGCTGTTATGGAGCAGGCTTATCCCTCACTCTTCCAGCGGTCTCCTGAAACTAGTTGGAGGGATCGTAGGGAACCGACAGCTGTAATTAAAATATTGTTGGCGACCGGACAACCCGAGCAGGCCAACCAGCTGATCAAAGGATTCCTGACTGCAGCCAGTTCACGGATTCCATCCATGGCGCGCTTTAAATTTGAAGCAACGCTGCACGCATTGGCGGGGGACGATCAGCAAGCCCTAAAATCCATCCGCAACTATTTCGACAGTGGAGGATCGCCCTACGATCTGGAACAGAGTGACTGGCCAAAGCGCTTGGAAAACAATCCCGAATATAAGGCCATGGCCGAAAAGCGAAAACAGGAACTGGCCATCCAGCTCAAGCGCATTCGGGACATGGAAGCCAACGGCGAACTGCCACCGATCCCGGAGCGGGTAACCAGGTAACCTATTATGTCCGACCCACCTACAGATTCAAATCCCACAAAGACGGAGCCCACCCCTTCGACAGGACTTCGGCGAGCTCAGTCGAAGCGCTCAGGACTGGGCGCCTTTTGGGCTGAGCTGAAACGCCGCAAAGTCATGCGGGTGGCGATCACCTATGCCATCGTCGCATGGCTGATTATCCAGGTGGCGAATGCGACTTTTGGGAGCTTTGGGATACCGGAATGGGCTTACCGGTTTGTGGTGATCATGCTCTGTATCTTCTTCCCGGTGGCCGTTATTTTGGCCTGGGCGTTTGAACTGACACCGGAAGGGATTAAGACGACAAAAGTTGCACAGGAAGCAGAGGTAACGGAGGTTTCAAAAGCTCACGAAAAGAAACGCAACTGGTTCTCCCTCCTCTTCGCTGCTGCCGTTCCCACTCTCATATTCGGCGCCCTGGCTCTCATATTTTTCTTCCAGGCAAAGTCATCGGACTCTGAGCTCTCGGCTCTTAGCTCTTCGCGCTCTGCTACGGATAAGTCGATTGCCGTCCTGCCATTTACCAACATGAGTCCCGACGCGGAGAACGCCTACTTCGCGGATGGCATCCACGAAACTATTCTAACGACTTTGGCCAACCTGGGAGATTTGCGGGTTACCTCGCGCACCTCGGTCATGCCCTACCGGGATTCGAACAAGTCGATTCCTGTCATCGCAGAGGAGTTAAACGTGGCTTATATCCTGGAGGGCAGTGTTCAAAAGATCGGGAACGATTTTCGACTGACCACCCAGTTGATTCAGGCAGGAACCGATGAACACCTCTGGGCCAAAAACTATGATGGAGAATTCAAGGAGGTATTTGCCGTGCAATCGCAGCTGGCCCGGGAGATTTCCCAGTCGTTGAAGGCGGTGCTTTCGCCCGAGGAGAACCAGCGCCTGGAGAAGAAGCCGACTGCAAATCTGAAGGCCTATGATCTTTACTTAAAAGCGCTTACGTTTGATCGCCGCAGTAAAGAGCACATTCAACTCATGGAAGAGGCGGTGGCTCTGGATCCGAATTTCACCCTTGCCTGGACGCGATTGTCAGCTTCGTATTCCACGCTTTATATAACCAGCAGGGATAGAACCCCAGCTACGATGATGCGGGCAAGGGAAGCCACCAGGAGAGCGTTCAAAATCGATCCTGAAAGCCCGGAAGTCTTACTAGCGATTGGGTATTTTAACTACGGCTGCCTTAGGGAATACTGGATTGCGGAATACTTCTATCGGCAGGTTAAAAACAAGCTTCCCAATGAAGCGCGCGTTTATGAATTCCTGGGGCTGGTCTATCGACGGGACGGCAGATGGAGAGAATCGATTGAAAACTTTGAAAAGGCTCATCGTCTCGATCCAAGCAGTAGTCTGGGTTTCCTTCGAACCACCAATGCCTACATACATGATTGGTTTACATCGTCTCAGTATCAAATTATAATGAGTCAGGAAGGCGCTCTCTTGGGAAACATCTACAAGGACTTTGTGATGGAAGGTAAAACATCCGCGTTTGAAGAATCGGATGAGCTCTCTCTCCAGCAAAAAACCGAGCTGGCCTGGGTTTTTGGCGATGTGAGTGCCACGCTGAGATTAATCGCTCGGGACGACCAGGCAGACGATTCCGAAACGTTTGGCCAGTTCAAGGGCCGGAGCAATTCATGGCGTCTTGGCGTCGCGCACCTGGTCAATGGAGATGTGTCAGCTGCGCGCCCCATACTGACAGCCTACCGGGATACCCTGAGTTTAAAATCCGAAACGGCTCTCCTGGACTATAATACCCTTGGTGATCTCGGTTCAATCGAAGCGTTGCTAGGCAATGAAGAGGCTTCCTTGAATGCATTCGAGCGGGCAAGTATCCTGGTGAATGAACAAATTGATAGTTTTCATGGCGTAGAACTTTCAGTCGACCGAGCCATTGCCCTGGCCTGGCTCGGACACCAGAATGAGGCCGTGGCGGAACTGGCACGTCTCATCAAAATACCCAGCAACCTGAACGTCCACTGGATGCGCCGCTGCCTCGATTTCTGGCCGCTGCGCGACCATCCCGGTTTCCAAGCCATCCTCAATGACCCGGCTAACAGTCAACCGTTGGATCTGGATAAGTTATGAGCGATGAACATAAACAGGATCCAGGTGTCAGTGGTCCCCCCACCGCTTCGCCAGCTACGGAGGGCACGCATGTGTCAGCACCGAAGACCGCGAAGCAAAGGATAAAACTTTTGGCAACCTTGCGAGGCGAAGTGGAGCCTGAATCGACTTTCATCATCTGAACCCATATTTCAAAACCAGTGATCCTCCCGAATTCAAAGAACGCCATCATTGATATGCGAAAACTGACGGATTATTGTCTCAGCCCTGCTCACCCAAGGGGAAAGCATAAAGCGAGAGTTTTCGAGACTGCGCTGGGCATCACCGTCGAAGAGGCTGAGGACCTGCAAACCATGATCGAAAAAGGGATATTGACCTCGCCCTGTGTAGCGACTCAGCGCGATACCTATGGCCAACGATATAGTGTTGATATCAGCGTAGAAAGATCAGGAACAAAAGCTGTAGTCAGAACCTCCTGGATCGTAAAACCCAGTGAGGAAATTCCTCGATTAACCAGTTGTTATGTTTTACGGATTATAGAATAGAAATGAAAACAGGAATCAAAGAACTGGAAGTTGTAGCTCTCCTCCACGATGCTCCAGAGCATGGATTAGTAATGGGGCAAGTCGGGACAGTCGTGGAAATCCTGGATAAAGGCGTCTACGAAGTAGAGTTTTCAGACGATTCTGGTAAATCCTATGCCATGGTTGCCTTGAAGGAGGAGGAGCTGATTGTCTTACATCACTCTCCCATTGCTGCTTGATTATGGACAAGGAAGGAATTGGTTGAATGGATAACGATTCTTCTCCTGATCCTCCCCAACCCGCTGATCATCCCAAGCCCACGGGCTTCTCCGCCTTCTGGCAAGAGTTGAAGCGGCGTCATGTCGTCCGGGTGGGAACCGTTTATGCCGTCGTGGCCTGGTTGATCATCCAGATTGCCGCAACCACCTTTGAAGGTTTTGGTATACCGGACTGGGCGTTTCGGTTTGTGGTGCTGATGGTGTTGCTGGGTTTCCCTGTTTCGCTGATCATCGCCTGGGCCTTCGAACTGACACCTGAAGGGATCAAAACGACCAAGGTCGCCCAGCAGGTGAAAAAGGATTCCCCGACCGCGGATGAATTTACGAACAAACGCAAGTGGCTGACCCTGGCATTCGGAGCAGCCATTCCAACCCTCATTTTTGGAACTCTGGCTTTGTACTTCTATTTCCGTTCCGATACAGTTCCCTCGTCCAATCAATTCACCGAACTGGACAAGTCGATTGCTGTCCTTCCCCTTACAAACATGAGTCCCGACCCGGAGAACGCGTTTTTTGCCGACGGGGTGCATGAGGATGTCTTAACCAACCTTTCGAAGATCAAGGAGCTGCATGTCATCGGACGTACCTCGACCCTGCAATACCGGGACACGGTTAAAACCCTCCAGCAAATCGGTGAAGAATTGAACGTGCGCTACCTTTTGGAAGGCTCGGTCCGGCGCGCCCGCGACCGGGTGCTGGTAACCGTTCAGTTGATCGACGCCCGGACCGAAGGCCACATCTGGGCGGAGAATTATAGCCGGGAGCTTGATGATATTTTTGCGATCCAGGCCTCTATTGCAAAGGACGTTGCCGGCCGATTGCAGGCGGTGATTTCTCCTGAGGAAATCGTCCAGATCGAAAGACGGCTCACCAAGAACCAGGAAGCCTATGATTATTATGTGAAGGCCCGGCAGTTGATCGAAACGGCCGGCCCCGACGGGGGCGAAGCGAAAATCACGGCCTTGGAGCAAAGCGTGGCCCTCGATCCCAATTTTGCTGAAGCCTGGGCGCTTCTGGCAAATGAAAGCATGTTTTGGTGGGGGCGCATCAGGGGGATCAGAGAGAAGGATGCGGATGAGGTTTTGGCTAAGGCTCACGCAGCGCTCAAGGAAGCGGAAAAATTGGCACCGGATTCGCCGGATGTTCTTTTTGCAAAAACCGAATTTCTATTATTAGAGGAAGAGGATACTGAAGGGGCCATACGCCTGCTGTTGCGTATCCTCTCCATGGACCCCAATCATTTTTATGCTCAGTTTCAATTAGGGAGGCAATATCTAGGTATGAGGCGATATTCTGAGGCGGCATATTATTTTGAAAGCATGCTTCGCACGGACCCTCTATCCCGCAGGGTCAACACCTTCCTTCTAAGAACCTACCAAAGGCTTCGCTCGTGGGACAAAGCCAACGAATTAACCCGGAAAAACGTCGCACGGGGAGGAGAATTGGAGGACTACTGGTTGGAAAGGAAAGTTGCCACGGAGTATTTCCAAACCGGAGACAAAAATGCGCTCCTCGAAGGGATCGGCCAAATACCCGGTTACCTGGATAGTCCAAAAACCCAATGCGAAATGGCCCTCATCTCCCGGGATTACGACCGCGCACTGAACAGCCTCTCCGAAATGGATCCGTCCAACACTAGCCTGGATTTTGGCATATTCAGCGATCTGGCTATCTCCCCCCGGGAACTGGCTAAAGCGCTTGTTCACTTCGAACGCAGTGATCGAACGGCGTGGATGACCGAAGCGGAAAAAGCCAGGCTCAAATTGGCGGAATCAAGCGCCCGACCAAATGCCAGTGTAAATCAGTGGGCAAAGTTGGCAATTTGCCACGGACTGATGGGTGATCGTGAACGAGCAATGTCACTATTGAGCGAAGGCAGAGCGAAGAAACCTTCAAGCCTAAATCAAATGACGGAGTTCGAGGTTATGAGCGCCATTGTTTTCCTCGTCCTCGGGAATCACGACAAAGCCATCCAAATTCTGGAAGCCGCCAGCAAGATGGACGGTCCTCTCTTCGTCAGCCGCGAGCTCGACCTCTGGTTCATCTTCGACCGGCTAAGAGGTAATCCGAGATTTGACGCCTTACTAAAAGATTAATATTTATGCGCTCATTTTCGACCTTTCGACACGGCTCCCGCCGTCGCCCAATGGGCTATGGCGCGGCAAGGCGGGGAATCCGCGGTTGGATAAATTGTTGGAAAGATAAAGTAAAGCGCGAGGTTTTGGAGGGTAGGGATACATTATGGTGTCTGGTCCGATTTTTTCTTCGGGGAATTACTTTTCATGAACATATGTAGGACCGACTGTTGTGTTGGTGTCGTTGCACTCGAAACGCTTCGCTGTCGGAGCAAGCTCCTCGGTATAGTCGGGAATCCCAGGTTCTCGTTTCGCAGCTAAAACCGCTACTCCTACAATTTGCCTCGGAACTCGGAGAGTCGTAAGACGGTTTACCCCGCACAAAGAATCCCCGAGGTCTCAGACAGCCAACTTGACAATATGCATTATTATTTTTTCAATGCATACCTATGAAAAGCAGAGTCACCATAACTCTCGATCCGAAAATACATGAGCGGGCCAAACGCCTTGCTCGACGACGAAGGGCCAGCGTTTCCGGGCTCATTGAAAGTCTTCTTTCCGAACAGCAGGAACCAGACGGTTCCATCGTAGATTCGATGATTGGTAGCTCGACGCTCAAGCCATCCAAGTCCGGGGATACAAAACAAGAGGCACTGCAAAAAAAATACCTTCGCTGATGAAAGGGCTAATTGATACTGACGTGCTGCTGGATGTGGCATTGCGTCGGCCAGCCTTTTTCGCCGAGAGCGCAGATGTGTTGCGTTGGGCTGAGAAAGGTGGCCAGGCCGCCATCGCCTGGCATTCAATTTCAAACTGTGCATACCTTTTAAAGGACAGTGGTCGCGATTTTTTGAAGTTATTATTGTCGATCGTGGAGGTCGCGCCAGTAGCAACAAAAGAGGCTCATCGGGCACTTGCGTTGCCGATGGCGGATCTGGAGGATGCTTTGCAAGCCTCTGCTGCCATGGCTTGGGGGGCGGATTTCATCATCAGCCGAAATCTTGCGGATTACAAAAAATCCCCAATCCCGGCCGTAAATCCCAAGAATTTCCTGGGCCACTTAAAGTATTGATAGCGCTCGAACGATGACCTCACTTCGATAAATCGTGGAACCAAACGGCGATCAAAAGCCGCTTTCCAAAAACGGGGCTTACGAAACTAAGGAAAGTATTTCCCAGCAGAATTTCCGAAAGTCAAAATCGCCTCCTTCCGGCCTCGCGGGCTTCTGGCAAGAGCTGAAGCGCCGGCACGTCGTGCGGGTAGGTACTGTCTACGCGGTGGTGGCCTGGTTGATCATCCAGATTGCCGCAACCACCTTTGAAGGATTCGGTATCCCGGATTGGGCGTTTCGGTTTGTGGTGCTGATGGTGTTGCTGGGATTCCCCGTTTCGTTGATCATCGCCTGGGCCTTCGAGCTAACCCCGGATGGGATAAAGACCACCAAGGTCGCCCAGCAGGAGAAAAAGGATTCCCCGACCGCGGATGAATTTACGAACAAACGCAAGTGGCTGACCCTGGCATTCGGAGCAGCCATTCCCACTTTCATCTTCGGTGCGCTGGCCCTGTTCTTCTACTTTCGATCAGGTCCCCCTGTCTCGCCGGATGTCTCAGGAGGCGGATCGCCCCCCGACACTCGTCCCACGTCCCTCCAAGTCGCAGACTTGGACAAATCCATTGCCGTCCTCCCCCTCGCCAACATGTCCCCCGATCCGGAGAATGCCTTCTTTGCCGATGGGGTACATGAGGATGTGTTAACCAACCTTTCAAGGATCAAGGAACTTTTGGTTATCGGAAGAACTTCAACCCTTCAGTATCGGGATACCGTAAAAACACTTCAGCAGATCGGAGAGGAACTGGGAGTCCGTTATCTGGTCGAGGGTTCCGTGCGCCGGGCCAATGATCAGGTTCTGGTAACCGTTCAGTTGATCGACAGCCAAACCGGAGGTCATCTCTGGGCAGAGAGCTACAACCGGAAACTGGATGACATCTTTGCCATACAAGCGGCTATCGCCAAAGAGATTGCCGGTAAGCTCCGAACCATTCTTTCCCCGGAAGAGATCGAATTGATTGACCATATACCTACTGAGAATCAGAAAGCCTACGACTTGTTTCTGAAACACCGCCAGTTGACCCACACAACCGGAGGCAGTTGGGATGAAAAAGTCGAGTTATTGGAGCAGGCGGTGAACCTGGATCCTGAGTTTGCTGAAGCGTGGGCATTCTTGTCGGTTGAATGTTTGTTTTCAGGAAGAGATGACCCCGAAATTGTAGCCAAATCAAGGAATGCGCTTCAAATAGCTCAAAGGTTAGATCCCAATAACGCATTCATCCCCTGGGCTCAGTCGTTTTATGAGGATTTGGTGAATCAAGATGGGGAAGAAAAAATTAATCTGTTGCTTAAAACCTTGGCTATGGACCCAGGTTTTACCTTGGCCAAGAGACCATTGGGGCGAGAATACTTTTTGCTGGGTCGTTTGGTAGAAGCACAGCAACTATTCGAGGAATACCTCCAATCCGATCCACTGGATCAAATAGTCGAGCAATTGCTTATAAGGGTATATGCAGAACGAGGCCTTTGGGAACAGGCGCGGGACTTGTCGACAAAACGGTACAAGCGAACCGGTGACAGAAGAATGTTGATCGAAATGGAATATCTTTCCAGCGGAGATAAACGGGCCTTTGTTGAAAATATGGAAAGGCTTCCCGGGATTTTGGATGATGCTTATGGAAAGGCATGGTCTTCGCTGCAAAAACGAAACTTGGAGCAAGCCAGGATTCTATTTGAGAACTGGGATAACCAAGGGTTTGAATTCTTTAGCTGGGGTAATGATCTCACATTTGAGCCCGTGGATCTGATGATGAGCCTGATCCATTTTGAGCTGGGTGAAAAAGAGGACTCAATACTCGCGGCTCAAAAGGCCAAGGATTTCCTGGTCAATAGCTTGGCCGGCACGGAGTATCAAGCGGCAGATGAATGGGCAAGCTTGGCTATTTGTTATGCCCTGCTGGGCGATGGTGAGGAAATGAAAAAAGCGATTGAGCAGGCCCGTAAGGTCGTATTGACCGCGAGGAGAAGTTATAGAGATCACGCCAAATCCGAGGTACAGATCGCCGTTTCCCAGTTGGTTCTCGGCGACCACGACCAAGCCCTCTCAACCCTGGAAGCCGCCAGCAAAATGGACGGCCCCCTCTTCGTGAACCGCGAGCTCGACCTCTGGTTCATCTTCGACCGGCTGCGGGGAAATCCAAGATTCGACGCGCTACTTAAAGATTAACATGCATACGTTGATTTTCATTAAAAGGCAAAGGCCCTTCGGCTTTGCTCAGGGTAAAGGAATCCGCGCTTTGATGCGTTGTTGGAGGAATAATAAAAAGGTTGAAGAATGATAGCCAAAAAATGAAATTTAAGAATGGGCAAACAAATCTCAGTCCAGATGGGAAAACAAGCGGACTCCGGCAAAGATTATCTCGAGGATTGCAGGAAACTAACTCCAACCGAAAGGATCGCTTGCATCCAACAACTTCGAGTGGCTTTTTGGGGCGATGAAGCAGCTACCGGACGACTTCAGAGAATTCCTGAGTTTATTAATCGAAAAGCAGGTTGAGTATCTCGTTGTAGGCGGTTGGGCTCTGGGTGTTCATGGTTATGTTCGAGCAACCGGAGATATGGATATCTGGATTGGTTCCAACGAAACAAACCTGGATCGATTGTTGAACGCGCTGTTTGCTTTCGGTGTCCCGAAGGAAGTTTCCAAGGATTTTTTTCGCGAAAAGGGAAATGTGTTCAGAATGGGGTCTCCGCCCATGAGAATAGAAATCATTACGGAGGCAACCGGTGTGGAGTTTTTAGAATGCTACTCCAATAAAATAGAACTCGTTTTGGACGAATTGTCGGTTCCATTTATTAGTTATGAGGACTTTGTTCTCAATAAACGAAGCAGTGGGCGATTGAAAGACTTGGCTGATCTGGAAAGTCTTGGAGAGGATGTAGAATGAGTGACCAGCAGCCGTCTAAAGATCAAAATCCATCGGATTCGACAGGCTCACCGCCCACCGGCCTCGCCCCTTCGACAAGCTCAGGACTGAGCGCCTTCTGGGCCGAGCTGAAGCGCCGCAAGGTCACCCGCGTAGCGATCACCTATGCGGTGGTGGCGTGGCTGATTATCCAGATCGCATCTTCTACCTTCGGCTGGTTTGACATTCCCAAGTGGGCATTTCGGCTGGTGACTTTATGTGTCATCCTGGGATTCCCTCTTGCCATCATCCTGGCCTGGGCTTTCGAGCTGACGCCGGACGGTATTAAAACCACCAGGCACGCTCGCGAAGAACAGGGCGAAATGCCCCTGTCGGATACTCAACAGAAGAAACGCAACTGGATGGCCTACCTGGTGGGAGCCTTGATCCCCACCCTCATCTTCGGTGCGCTGGCACTATTCTTTTATTTCCAGGCCAAACCCGCCCAAGAATCCCAGGAACCATTAACCAATAACCTGATAACCCAATCGACTGAAAAGTCGATTGCCGTCCTCCCCCTCTCCAACATGAGTCCGGATGCCGCGAACGCGTTCTTTGCCGATGGGGTGCATGAGGATATTCTGTCGAACTTATCGAAGGTGCGTGAGCTCTTTGTTATTTCCCGCACCTCCACCTTGCAATACCGCAACACCGTTAAGACCATGAAGGAGATCGGTGCCGAATTGGGGGTCCGCTACCTGGTGGAAGGCTCGGTCCGGAAAGCGGGGGATCAGGTGCTTGTCACCGTCCAGTTGATCGATTCGCAAAATGACCAACACCTCTGGGCCGAGAATTACGATCGAAAGTTGGACGACATCTTTGCCATCCAGGCAGCGGTGGCCAAGGACATCGCGGGCCAGCTTCAGGCGGTCCTATCGCCCGAAGAGATCGAGAAGATCGACTACCGTCCCACCGAGAACCAGGAAGCTTATGGTTATTATGTGCAGGCACGTCAAACAGGTGGAGGGAGTGGCAATCGCTTAAAGAAAATCGAGCTGGTTGAAAAAGCCGTGAGACTCGATCCTGACTTTGCCGAGGCCTGGTCTTTTTTGGCCCAAAATCGAATCTTTCACTGGAGGGATGAAGAGTCGCGACGCCAGAATACCCAGCTACTTCATAGTGCGCTCTATGCTTTTGCTGAAGTGGAGCGCTTGAGCTCAGGTTCTGCGCTTGGTCTCTACACCAAAAGTTTCCTGGGAAATATTGGGGAGGAATATGCGGAAATAGAAATAGATCTTCTCTCCAGGGCCCTGGTTCTGGACCCCAATTTCCTGGACGCAAAAACCAGACTCGCCAGGAGGTTCCTTATAAATGGGCGCATCGCGGAGGCTCGGATTTTATTGGAAGAAGCACAGAGCTCCGACCCATTTAACGGTGCCAATAGAATATATTTATCTTTTGCTTACCAACGACTGGGACTTTGGGATCAAGACCATGCGTTGCTTGAAAAATCCATTAGTCCGAAAGTCTTTCAACAGCAACTCGCCCGGTCAAACTACCTGGAAACAGGAGACATGGAGGTGCTGAAGCTTGAACTCCAACGGTTGGATGCTGAGGACGAAAATCCAGATCGCGATCGGCTCTCAGCACTTATTTTACGAGATTACTCTGTCATTTTAAATTATATGCAAATAGAGCCATTTGCGGCAGAAACTTTTCGATTTCCCTATGGGTTGTCCATGGGGCAACGAGCTATGATAGGAGCTCTCGTTTACTTCGAACTGGGAGATCGGGAAAAATGGCTGATCGAAACCAAAACGATGAAGACTTACCTGGAAGAATACACCCAGGCCGATCCACTCGCCGATCCGTTCACCTGGTCACAGCTGCCCATGTGTTACGCCCTGGAAGGCGATCGGAGCCGAATGGAGGCGGGTATTAGCGCAGCCAGAGAAAAAGTCATTGAGCAAAAGCGCCAATACACGATGAGCGCACAAACCGAAGCGCATATTGCCACCGCCTACCTCATTCTTGGGGACACCGAAAAGGCCATCGACATCCTGGAGGCAGCCTGTCGGCAGGATAGCCTCATTCTTCTTAATCGCGAGATCGGCATGTGGTTCATCTTCGACCGCCTGAGGGGCAATCCGCGCTTTGATGCGTTGTTGGAGGATTGGTGAACGATGCACAACAACCAGCTGAATTTTTGAATCACTTGGGTGAACTGCTAAATCTCAGGATCAATCAACTCGCTTCTAAAAGTACTTCGGGATGTGTTCGGACAATTTGCAATAACCTCAACGCCGCGCCGGATGGTTTTCGACGCCCTTTTTCCCAGCTGATAGCAGTTACAGTGGGCACATTGAGCAGTTGAGCAAAAACAGGCTGACTTAGGTTCAGGGCTTCGCGGGCAGCAACTATTTCTTCGGGTGTGATTTCAGGAGCCGGTTCGGGTAAATTGATTGTTGTAGTCCGGAGCGTGATTTTTCGCTTTCCCTGGACGTGATCTCGCACCTCTTCGACCGCCTTTAAAAAATCATCAGGTTCAAATTTAATATCCTTGTTTTTCATTGTCTGTATTCCTCCTTGATTTGCTTAATTGCCTGGGCGACACGCCGCTTTTGTTCAGCACTCATGTCGGTGATGTCTCCCTTAGTATATACATAAAATAGATAGATGATTGCCGGTTTGGGAACCAGTAGATAAATAATTCTTGCACCCCCGCGCTTTCCTTTACCTCTTGCTCCCCAACGAAGTTTCCGAAGACCTCCAAAACCTGGAATTACGTCCCCTAACGTTGGATTTGCGGCGAGGTGATTTTGAAACTTTCGATAGTCTTCATCTGAAAACAGTTCTGTGATTTTCCGGGTGAACGTGGGATGCTCGACAAAAATGAACATAATTAAAGCTATTACATTGTAATAGGATATATCAAGCTAATATTCCTCTGATTATCTTGAAGCTTGTCAAAAGCAATGGTCTTTCGGCCATGATTTTCTTTAACATTCCTGCTACTTCGATGCTTGAGTCCGCAACCTATTTTCCTACTTAATCTGTAGAGATTCGTCACTCATCTCATTGCCTTTATGGAAAACGACTCAAAAACCGATAAACCCAGGACCAGCCTCTCCGCCTTCTGTGCCGAACTGAAGCGCCGCAAGGTCATGCGGGTGGCGATCACCTATGCCGTAGTCGCGTGGCTGATTATTCAGGTGGCTTCGACCACGTTTGCGAGCTTTGGCATACCGGTGTGGGCATTCCGCTTTGTGGTGTTGATGGTGATACTGGGTTTTCCTTTAGCCATCATCCTAGCCTGGGCTTTTGAGCTTACACCGGACGGGATCAAGACGACCAAGCACGCCCGGGAAGAGCAGGGCGAAGTGCCGGTATCCAAAAACCAGGAACGCAAACGCAACTGGATGGCTTTCGCGTTTGCCGCGGCGGCTCCGACTTTGATTTTCGGCGCCTTAGCCATCTTCTTTTATTTTCGAGCGGACACTCCGGACTCTCCGCTCTCCGCTCCAAGCTCTGTGCTGTTGGACACCGACAACTCCATCGCCGTTCTTCCCTTCGCCAATATGAGTCCGGATGAGGAGAATGCATTCTTTGCAGATGGGGTACATGAGGATGTGCTGACCAACCTGTCTCACGTCAGAACATTTCAGGTCATTTCCCGGACTTCTACGCTTCGCTACCGGGACTCGATGTTGAGTCTCTCCGAGATTGGTAAAGAACTGGGTGTGCGTTACCTGGTTGAAGGATCTGTCCGGAGGGTTGGCAATCGTGTGCGTATCACCGCTCAGTTGATTGATGCCAGTACAGATCAGCACCTCTGGGCCCAGAACTACACGAGGGATTTGGACGACATTTTTGCCATCCAAACCGAAATTGCCAAAGAGATTGCCGACAAACTGGAAACAATACTTTCCCCGGAGGAAGTCGCTCAAATCGAACGCCGCCCCACCGACAATCTGGAAGCCTACGACTATGTCCTCAAGTTTCGCGAATTGCAGTACCAAGGGACTGCGGATGGAGACCAGAAGATCGAGTTGCTGGAAAAAGCCGTAGCCCTCGACCCTAACTATTCCGAAGCCTGGGCACAGTTGGTCATTGAGTGCGTCTTTTGGTGGGATACGGCGAAGGGCCGAAATGATCCGGCACTTCTGGCCAAGGCGCATCATGCTCTGGAAGAAGCCAAGCGAACCGGACCTGACCTGCCTTATGGACACGTTGCTGAATCCATCCTGGCCTTCCGGGAATACCAGGATTGGGAGTTATCCATCCGTCATTTGCTGAATGCCATGGTTATTTATCCAAACTCTCGGGAGATAAATGCCAACCTTGGAAGAGCCTATTACTTCTCCGGACGCCTGGCGGAGGCCCAGCACTATTACGAAGCTGTCTTACGTCTCGATCCCAATTCTGTAGATATTACAGGCATAGGGTGGCTGCCCACCATATATTTGAAGCAAGGGAAACGGGATGAAGCCAGGGCTTTTATTGACAGACAGGCGGCAAGGACCGATGTCAGCGAACAATGGAAAAGCTCCTGGGACTTGGAAATATTTAACTTAACGGGTGATCGAGAAGCTTATTTCAAAACTCGGGCCCTTATTCCTTTCTCTTCAAAAACGCAAAGCGGACAATCTTTTGATATACTTTACTCACGAAACCACAGAACGAGTCTGCGACTCATCGAAAACCTGAGTAATCGCCACTTTGACAGTCAATATTCGATCTGCTTTGGATCCAAGGACCTGGTAACTGCCTTACTCTGGTTTGAACTGGGAGAAACGCAGAATTGCCTCGATAAAGTCGCCGAAGCCAAACCTCACCTGCAAGGCCTTGTGGACATGAACCCGCTAGCACAACCTTGGTATTGGGCGGACTTGGCCATTTGCCATGCCTTGGAAGGAGACCGGGAACTCATGATTCAACGAATCGCAACAACACGGGAGGTGAGTAATACCGACTATTGGCGGTTTCAGCAACAGGCGGCCTGTGAAGTGCTCATTGCCATTGCTTACCTGGTCCTCGGAGAAAACGACCAGGCCATCGAAACGCTGGAAAGCGCAACGCAAATGAAGAGTCAACTTTTCATCAGCCGGGAAATTGACTGTCTCTTCATCTTCGACCGCCTGCGGGGGAATCCGCGGTTTGATAGGTTGTTGGAGGACTAGTCCATCTTTCTCCACGGCGTGATAGTAACGCCCTTCATCTCAGAAGTTCGCTCACCTCCGTAGACAAGTTCCAAGCTCGGGGCAGGTTCCGCAATTCGTTGGAACCATTGCAGCCCCTTTAGCCAGTCCTGCTGAAGCGTTTCACCAACCTTGATCTCGCAGGCATGTATCAATGGACCATCCTCCTGCAGTAAATCGATTTCATGACCGGTGTTGCTCCGCCAAAAGTAGAGGTTGCTCCTTTGCCCGGCGTTGAATCGTTTTTTCAGACGCTCCATGATAACCCAGTTTTCAAAAAGTCCTCCCCGCAGGTAGTGGGTCGATAGCTGGTCCGCATTTTCCAAACCAAGCAAAGCGCACGCTACTCCCGTATCCACAAAATAAAGCTTTGGCTGTTTAACCAGGCGCTTATTGAAATTCCTGTGATGCGGTTGAAGCAGAAGGACAATGTAGCTTTCCTCCAGAACCGACATCCAGGACTGGGCCGTTTTGGTGTCGACACCGCAATCAGAAGCCAGACTGGTGAAGTTTACCAGTTGTCCAATGCGGCCCGCACAGAGTTTCACAAAGCGCTGAAAGCGGGAAAGGTCCCCAATGTTCCGAATCAACCGGGCGTCCCGGTCAATATACGTTTGCACATACCGGGAATACCAATCGGCCGGGCTGACTTGCCGGTCGAAAATGGGAGGATAGGCACCGGCAAACAGCACCTCGTTTACCGACTTTTCGCTGATAGGATCGTTCCTTAGTTCGCTCCAGGAAAACGGCAGCAAAGGAAGCAGCCCAATCCGGCCGGCAAGACTTTGCGTGATGCGCTCCATGAGCAGAAAATTCTGAGAGCCCGTCAAAACGACTCCACCCATTCGCCGGGTTTCGTCCACCTGACTCTGCAGGTAGTTAAACAACTCGGGCACATGTTGCACTTCGTCCAGAATAAAATCCTTTTGCTGCCGTCGCAAAAAACCACGTGGATCCTCCCGGGCTTCCTCCCTCACATCCAGGTCTTCAAGGCTCAGGTAATCATGCTCTTTGAAAAGCTCCCGCACCAGGGTGGTTTTCCCCGATTGACGAGGACCGGTAAGCGCAATCACCGGGAATCCTTCCGCCAGTTGCTTCAGTTTTTGAGATGCATCTCTTTCGATCATAAGGCTATTATTACAATAATGGAACCTTAATCCATTATTGTAAAGATCAACCGGACTGCTCTCCTACAAAAAAGCAGCGATCCTCAACTGTCTGCCGCTTTCAGAAACCCCAAGTGGTAGGGCTATCTCGTCCCGCGATGCCGTCAGGATGCCAGAAATACCCGGCGCAGCGAGGACGCTGCCTCCCTACCTACGTCCCCAGCGAGGACGACAAGGCCCTCACAAAACGCTGGAAGCCGCCAGCAAGATGGAGGGTACCCTTTTAATCAATCAGGAACTGGACTGTCTCTTCATCTTCGACCGGCTGCACGGGAATCCGCGGTTTGATAAGTTGTTGGAGGATTGATGAGCGAAGAAAAAGAAGATCAAGGTGTCAGTGTGCAGGTGTGACACCTTGCCGCCTTCTGGAAGGAACTGACTTGGTACGCCCGTCATAGCTGAGCGACGTGGGAAGCGACGCAAAGTTATGCGGGTGGTGATCACCTGTGGTGGCGTTGTTGGTGATACCCACCCAGATTACTCTACCAGAATTCGGTAGAACGTATTCGGTAACATCTCAATTTGTAGGAGAAGGCTGATTTCCTGGCCGGTGCCTCGGATAAAATCGGTGATTTAGGACCAACTCTTGAGCATTTCTTTAAACGGATCCGGAAGTCTGCTGTGTGCTTAAAACGTCCTAAGCAGTAATCAGTGAGTCATCGCATAGAAAAAAATATTGATCCCCATGGGGAAGGAAAATTTTTCTGAGTACTGGCGAAAAAATTCTATGTCTTCTCCTTCGCGCTCCCATCCATCAACGAGGTCGTTGTTGTGACAAAGTATAACCATCATTCGACCTTTTTTATCGAAGATTCCGTAGAAGTGTGGGTCAGGGTCCTGCTCGATTCCGGCAACCGGATGATACTTTAATCCCTGTCGCCAAAAGTGAATCGCGGTTACTTGTGGCTTTTCCTTCAAGTTGAAAACGTTATGGAAAATTTCGTGCTCCAACGGCAGCTCTCTCGGCTCATGATCAGGCAGTACCCGCTTGAGTTGAAGGTAGAAGTGGTTCCATTGCTCTCTCCCCCAAAACTCATCAACCATCAGGAACCCGCCGTTCAACAAATACTTCCTCAAGGCCTCAGCCTCGGCATCGGTAAAGATCACCGACATTGGAGCTATAATGAAAATGAACGGATAATTAAGTAACTCAGGATCCGTCAGCTCGACGATAGCGGGATTCGGATTTACTTTGATTGAAGTCAGTTGCTGAAGACGATAAGAGATGTTCCAATCCGCCTCCGGGTAATCACCATCCCAACCCCGGAAGTAGTGCGGCGTGTATCGGATACGTGCAAAAGTAAATACATCCTCCTCGTAATCCGGATCGTTTTCCCACATCGGAAATCCACTGCGGTCGGGGATGGGTCGTTGTCGTCCACGATCGAACCGTTGAGCCAAAACAAGGCTTGCGGCAGCTGTGGCGCATAGTAGAGCCACTACAAAAAATCGACGGAACATGGGTTTGTTTTTCTTTCCTAAAATGGAGGTAGTCAGCGCCCGAACGAGAGATGTCTCATTGTCCTGATAGGCTGGAGGCTGAGTGTGTGTTTCAAGCGTCTGGATTTATCCCATTTCCTGAGGCGAGTCAACCGAAGCATTTGGAGGTCAGCTTGAATGGGTGTGATCGTTTTTCACTTCGGTGTCGGTCAAGACCTCGGTGTTATGGAATTCAAAAACGAAAGTATGGGCAAAGCGTAGGAAGCAAATTTGTTCGCGACCCCTGGGAACGCCAAGCCCCAGCTTGGCATTTGAACAAAAGGTCGCGGATAAAGTCTCCTACAAAAGGAGTGAGGTGACTTTTTCTGTAGAGAATCAGTCCAAAGAATTCTGTGCTGAAAAACCATCCACTCACCAATGGGAATTCGTTGGATCCGGTAGCCCAGATTTTGAATTATGAAAAAACTACAATTACTCGTTCTGCTTCTGAATCTGGCAGTTGCTCCCAATTATGGGAGCGCTCAATTATTTGGTCCTGTCGGTGATGACGTTGTCGCCTGGGCCGATGTGGCATTCTCTGGCGGCGGCAGCGGTGACCCCGGTGGAATTGGTCTTGGGGCTATTCTCGTTGATTTTGATGCTGGCGATCCGGGAGGTATTGATTTTGAAATCTATTATAGATGGTGTTTTGAAATCGGTGTTCATTACTACCTTGATTATAAAATTGGAGACGAGGAGTATCATTCAGGGGAAGCAGGGGATTTCTTTGGTGCATCCCATGAGCTTGGAACGGCGACTCCTCTTGAAATCATAAATGGCATTTCCAGCTTAATTGGTGGCGGGCTTTCGGAGACGGGGACGCTTGCTGAGCTTATTGCTGGTTATAACAGCCTTACAGGACTTACCGATATTGTATGGCCAGCGCCTTATGGTCTGGACGCTGGAGATATTGATTATGATTTTGGAGATTTTCCCATTATCTTTTTTTCAACCGATGATTTGGTATTGGGAGAAGATGATTTTCTCTTTCTAGAATTTGAAGGTGCATTTCGCTTGTCTGTTAAATCGCTCGAAAGCGGTGCAGTACCCGAACCTTCTACCTACGGCATCATCGGTGCGGGTTTTCTGATCGTGGTTGTTGCTCTCCGCAGAAAGAAAATGGCAGCACGTAGTTAAAGGATATACGGAATTTATCCGTCACATATTTCCAAAAGAAGGTGCCTCTTGAGGCTCCTTCTTTGTTTAACGGCAGTGTTAGATTTTCGAGCAAGCGGCATATCTCTTCAAACTGTTATTCGTTCAGGTCTTTATCCAAACTCCAGGGAATGAGTGCGCCACTCCGATCAATGAAACGTCCGCTTTGCTCCATGTCCACATTCGCCAGCACCTTGCGCATCAGGGTAACGGAATCGTCGATCTCGTAAGGAGCGTTGGGTCCGCCCATATCGGTCTTGGTGTGGCCCGGTCGTAGGGCAACAAAAGGTATTCCAAATTCTTTCAGGTCCATGGCGAGAAGCACAGCGGCAGCATGGGTTGCTGCTTTCGTTGTTCGGTAAAGGTAAGTGCCTCCCGTCTCGTAGGTTTGCAGGCAGCCTTGTTGGCTTCCGATGATCGCAGCAACCGGGTTTTCGGAAGCCGATAGATTAGGAATCAAAGCTTTGGTTAAAAGAACCGGCCCAATGACGTTGACCCGGAAACCCTCAATCCAATCGGCTTCGTCGATTCCTGAGAATCCTTCGATTTCAACCCTGTCCTTTATCGCTGCATTGTTAATAAGCAGGTCCACTACTTCATTTTCAAGTGACAGGGCAAAGGCATCAATCGCAGTCGAGTCCAGCATGTCCAACGCTCGAACCGTGACACCAGATTCGGACAATACAGTAGCTGTATCCGGATTCCGACAACAGGCGATTACCTTCCATCCGTCGGCATGATATTGTTTGGCAAACTCAAGGCCTAGACCCCGATTGGCTCCGGTGATAACGATTGTTGGCATATGGGTGTAAGTTTGGAGATTCTAACCAGTGCCACCGTTCTTCGGAGACCGACGCTTAGACAGTAGCTCTGTTTTCTAAACTCAGAACTTCGCTGCTTGTTTGATATGCTCGGGCAGATCGGCATTTTGAACCTGCTGCAATAATTGTTCCGCTACATTCTTATTGCCGCGCTTAGATATTATATCGGCAGCCAACAAAGCTGCGTGAGCAGCAGGTATGCGTAGTTCTTCTGGCCCACCTGTCATAATCGTGATCACTGTTGTCAGTGGTTCTCGTCCACCGATCCTCGCCAAAGCAACCAGAGCTGCTTCGCCGGCTCCCCGTTTGGGGTCGGCTACCAATTCAATAAGTGCCGATACCGCTTCTCGGTCGCGACGTGCTCCAATTGAGGTGATGACTCCGATCAAGAGTTGTCCTTCAAGGTTTGGCAATGCATCGCGAAGTGCTTGCCCAGCTGAAGGGTCGTCAATAACTTCCAGTGCTGTGCGAGCATAGGCTGCGAGCTGTCTGTCGTTCAGGAGACCCGCCAAGACCGGGACCGATTTGGGACCGCCAACCACGGCTAACGCCTGACAGGCTTCCGCTCTTGCTTGGGCGGTTACCGCAAGAGCTGCGAGAGCAGACTCTTCATCCCAGTCGGTGGAAGCGTTGGCAATACTTGTGGCCAGAACCAAAAGAGGTATAAGTAAAAAGCGAGGTGAATTCATCTATTGCTCAAAAAGAGGATTAAACATGCCAGGGTTCGCGGAGAGAGCGGCTGCACATACGATTGGCTTCCTCGTCGTTGATAAAGGTTTCGGTCTTAGGATCGAACTCTACTGTGCGTCCCAGCTGCCAGCCAATCGCTGCAGCATGACAGGCAATGTGCCCTTGCCGTGTGATGTCCTGATTCGCTGCCGGTTTTTCCCGTGTCTTAACGCAGTCGAGAAATTCGCGTACGTGTTTGATCGGATCGGTTCCGTAAATGGAATCTGTCGGTTGACCTTCAAGAAGAGAATCTGAACTGGCTACCAGGTTGCCATGGTCACCGGCTTCGACCCAACCTTCGTCTCCTTCAAATTTTACAGGACAAGTGCCAGGGACCTTCCAATCGCCTTCTTCCTTAAATCCGGAAAGCCGCAATACCAATTTGATGCCATTTTCGTAGGTGCCAATGATGTTGTCGCCTTCATACTCGTATTTGACAGGTACCGTTTCATCGGCACTCGCTGCCCATTGGCAGAGGTCGATGGTATGCGAGCCCCATTCGGGCAAACCTGCTCCACCATGGAAGTCATAGTGTCCGCGCCATCTTCCTTGCACGTATTTCAGGTTGTAAGGACGCCAGGGAGCTGGACCGAGCCAACGATCCCAATCACAGATATCCGGATCGGGGAGGGGCTCTTCAGGGAGCCAATCCATATCGGGTACTAGTTTCAAAATCCCGGCATTCACGGTATGGATATTCCCCAGCTTTCCGCTGCGAGCCAGGTGGGCTGCAAACTGAAAATTGTCTACGTTGCGTCGTTGGGTGCCCGCCTGGAATACCCGGCCATAGCGATTGACGGCATCGGCGAGATCCTGCGTTTCGCGGATGGTCATGCTACAGGGCTTCTCGCAATAGACATCCTTGCCTGCTTTTGCCGCCAGGATGGTTCCCAAGGTATGCCAACGGTCGCCAGTGGTAACTTGTACGATGTCGATGTCGTCTTGAGCCAGAACTTCATACATATCGCGAACCTTCGAGCAGTCCTCATTCTTGTACTCCCGGTTGACCAGGCGTCGTACGATCTCGCGGCGCTCTTCTTGGGCATCGGCGATCATTACGAATTGCACGTCCGGTTGCTGAAGGAAACAAGAGAGGACCTTTCTCCCACGTGGCCCAATACCGATGCCACCCATGACAAGTCGGTTGCTGGGTGCCACGGCTCCGTTTTTACCAAGTGCACTGGCGGGGATAATAGTGGGCATCCCGATCGCCACGGCGGCGGTTTTTAGAAAAGTTCGTCTGTTGGATTTAGTACTCATAAGAAGAATGGATAATGTAAAACGTTAGGGGTCAGATTTATTAGAAAGGGTATAGGTGCTGATTCGATAGTATCTGGTGAAGAATGGAAACTCCCAATTGTCACCTTGGTGTCTTCTTTTAATTGGGTCAACTCTCTGATTATTTTTCTTGGGCGTTCCGGTTGGATATAAAATCGAAGGAGTAGTGAGGTGGTGGAGGCTTTTCAGTAATTCATGCATGGCTTCGTCATCCCCTGTCAGTGTGTTGTCAATATCTGCAATGATGAGGCGATCGATTTGCGGCAGGCGGCGTGTCTTTCGGCCGAGGGCAATGGGTTGGGGTTTTCCCGCCTCTTGCAACACCTCCCCAACGTCTCTTAGATAACGCTTAACATGACGTTTCCAGGAGTAGTGTTTGCTCACGTTTTCAAGACCGGCTTTTGACCATGTATTCCATTGTTCCGGCTCAATCAATGCATGCATAAGGGCTTTTTCGATTGCTTTCTGATCGAAGGGATCGACGAGGATTCCGTTCTTGCATTTCGCAATGATGTCGCTGGGGCCTCCATCGTTAGTTGCTACAATCGGAGTACCACTCGCTGCTGCTTCCAAAAGTGTCAGGCCAAATGGCTCTGTCATCGCCGCATTGATGAATACACCTCGGGAGCGGGTAATCTCCCGATAAAGCGGGGCGACGTCGTCGGACTTGTGCTTCTTCGGGTAGGCAACTTTGCCATAGATATCGTAGACGTCGATCAAGGTGAGGACATTTAATAACACATTGCGTTGACCGGGCGGCATCTCCCGCAGGTCATCCCGGGAACCCATGATAAGGACCAGGTTGGCTTCGCGCTGCAGCGCGGGAGATTCCCCGAATACCCGGACCAGCATTTCCAGGTTTTTCCGTTCATCGGGTCGTGCCATCGCCACGATCATCGGTTTGTCCGGCTCGTGGAGAAAAGCCTTTATGTCTTTTGCCAACTGGGGCTCCTTATCGTCTTCATGAGGCGGACGAAAGTTACTAAGATCGACTCCGGGAGGAATCACCTCCATACGTTCGGGAATATAGTGTTCGTATTGCTCGTACTGTTCTTTTACCTCTTGGTGAGTGCTGGTGCATATCAGTGAGCAGGATTCCAGCGCAAATTCCTCGGCTTCTATACGGGTGGAGATCGCATAACGTGCTTCAATTTTCTCCAGACTCAGCCCCGACTCTTCAAGGCGCTGTTTCTTCACCCGTCCCAACGAATGTCCGGTAAAGACAAATGGAATACCCAGTAACCGTGCCAATTGCCCCCCGCCATAGCCGGCATCTGCATAGTGACCATGGATGATGTCGGGTACGGTCCGGGTTCGTTGAAAGTGGTTGAGGCATTGATCGACAAAGACCTCCATGTAGGGCCAGAGCTTTGTCTTGCCCAGGTAACGTTTTGGGCCAAACGGAATACGGACTATATAGGCTTTTTCCGCGATCGGTTCCTCCAGCCTTGCATAGTCATCCGAAACTTTAGCATCAATAACCTGACGTGTGATGAGATCCACCCGGTCCACGGTTTTGCGTTCAGCCAGTGCTCGCGCCAATTCCAATACGTAACGCGTTTGTCCTCCGGTATCTTCGTCACGACCGAGCTCCTGTTCCTCACCTCTTATGAGTCCGTGCAAACTGATCAGTGCAATATGTAGTCCTTTTTCTGTGGCCATAGCAATTAGTGGTAGAAATTAACCTCGTCGGTGGTTGCCCCCTGGAGACCGCACACTTTGGACGCGAATTTGCTTGCCCGCGTGATGAGGGATTCCAAAGGAATGCCTGTCAGGATTCCGTGGATGGTATAAACAGAAAAGGAATCGCCGGCACCTACCGTATCGACAAGGGGATTAGGTTTGGGTGCGGGAATACAGGCGGCTTCGCCTATGGCCCCGATGATACGAGCGCCTTGACTGCCGGCGGTTAGCAAAACGTTTTGAATATCATACTGCTTGCGAAGCGCATTCACAGCATCCTTGCAGTCGTCGAAGGAGACCGGAGTGCCCGCCAGTTCTCCGAGTTCATCCAGGTTAAGCTTTAACCAGTCTACTCCCGCCAACCAGGGTTGTACCGTTTCCATAGAATCGTAGGGAGGCCGCAAATTGACGTCGAAAAAACGTTGGGCCGATGAACGCTTGCAGATCGCTTTCAGCGTCGCATGTGACCGTTCGTTTCTCAAAGAAAGCAAACCGTGGTAAATCAGCCCGTTGGTGGAAATACCCTGGTCAATGACGTAGTCCCATGCACTGTTTTCAAGTATCTCGTATGAAGGTTCGTTCGCTTCAATGGTTACTTCCACCTTGCCGGTCGGATGCTCCGGATCGGTTTGTAAACCGGTCATGTTCATGCCCCAGTTTTCCATTTGGCGACGAATCGATTCGCCATCCTTATCTTTCCCAACCGCACTTACAAACAACGGATCCTGTCCGAGCCCTTTTAATCCCCAGGCAACGTTGAAGGGTGCGCCTCCCAGCACGCGCTTCCCATCGGGAAAGCAATCGTAGAGCACCTCACCGAATACGATGAGAGGAGTGTTTGTTTTGGTATGGGTTCTGTTTTCAAGTGGTTGTTCAGGTGACATAGTCAGAGGAGGAGTAATTTTATTGAGTTGGTAGTGCTTCCGCCTAGCCTCTCAACCTCCACCGCCTATACCACTCTGGATCATGAATTATTTCAACCCTCAAAAGGAAATTTCGCCCCGATGGTTAGCTACCGATCTGGATGGAACCCTGATTCCACTTTCGGAACATCCTGAAAATGTCGCTGCTTTACAGGCTATTTCCGAGGCTCGAAATCGGACCGACATCGGGTTGGTCTTTGCCACTGGGAGGCACTACGAATCTGTCCTTCAAGCAATTGATGACTACCGGATGCCGGTGCCGGATTGGATCATTTGTGATGTGGGCAGTTCCATCTATCATCAAACTGATCGGGGATTCGAGACCTTCGACTCCTATGAGGATCATCTCGTAGAGTTATCAGGCGACGTCGACCGGGAAGTCATTGAAACACTGTTGCAATCCATCCCCGGATTGAAACTTCAGTCACCCGATGACCAACAGAGATTCAAGATCAGTTACGAGTCCGCTTCGGAGATCGTCGATGGGTTGGTCGACACCATTAATGGGATGCTTAAGAATGCAGGTCTGCCCTATCATTGTATGGGAAGCCTCGATCCGTTTCTGAATTGCGGGCTCCTTGATGTCTTGCCCGATGGAGTATCCAAGGCGTACGCGTTATTGTGGTTGAGTACGCATGCCGACTTTACGCCTGACGAAGTCATTTTTTCAGGCGATTCGGGCAACGACTTTGCCGCATTGGTGAGTGGATTTCGTGCCATTATCGTGGCCAATGCGAGTAAGGGTCTGGCGGATCGGGTTCGCAAGGTACTTGGGCCACGCCAGCTGGAAGACCGACTTTACGTTGCTGAAGGACAAGCCACCAGCGGGGTGCTGGAAGGGTGCCGTTTTTTCGGGCTTATAGAGTAATCGGTTGTAGGAATTTACCCGGCCGATTCTTTGGCCAAAAAATTGCTCAGAGCAGCAAGGCCGAAACCAAAGTTTAACCTAACCACAGATTGCTCAGATAGGCACAGATATTGTAATGATTCCTTAACCACGAATGGACAATTGATACGAATCATGAGGTAGGACCGACACGCCGTGCGGTCCGATATCCTGAAAGGTTGGTTCGTTCATTTTTTTATTTGAACCCTTCGACATTGCTCAGGCCAAGACAGGAG
>JAQBYJ010000029.1 GCA_027622555.1 Verrucomicrobiota bacterium | reverse complement strand
CTCCCATGAGCGCATGCATCGCGATCTGAAAGCAGAAGCCACCCAGCCGCCCTCGCGCAATCTATCGGCGCAGAAGAAGCGTTTCGAACGCTGGAGATATGAGTATAATCATGATCGTCCCCATGAGGGTCTGGACATGCTCCGACCCGCCGAAATTTACCGCAAGAGTTCCAGGCGTCTTGGCGAGAAGTACAAAATGCTCTATCCGGATGGTTATGAGCTAAAGCGCGTGAGCGGGTCGGGACATATCTCTCATCTAGGCAAATGCTTCTATATGAGTGAGATCTTCGCAGGCTGTAATGTAGGGTTGTTTGAAAATGAAAAAGCAATTACTGAGCTGCACTATGCCAACCTGCATCTAGGAAATCTTGAATTTAACTGCAACGATCCATATCGCCCTGACTGCATAATCGTAAAGCCAGACCAAACCCCGCGGTCGAGTCGAGAGCGCAGAAAACAAACCAGAAGAAAATAACATGATTGCATTGCAAGAGCAGCTTGCGTCGCTTCGCTCCGGCCTTGCCGCTACGCGGCACCTCCTACGGAGGACGGCCTCCACGAAGCGACGCAAGCTGCTGACCAACCAAACCTTGACCCACATCCTCAACTCAAACATATACCTCCTAACTGTAACCGATGTCTTTAGATAAAGTGTTACCGATGTCCCTGTTATACCGTAGGAAGAAGAAAAGCAGAAAAAAGGGTCGAAAAGCAGAAAAAAGGGTCGATGTTCATATTTCATATTTGGTAGAAAGAGGTCAAAAGGCCGGGCACACATGGTACGCTAAAAACCGTTATGCCTTGGGACAATTTGGACCTAATGGATGAGAAACAACGATTTGTTCTCTTGGAACTAAGCGGTCGTTTCAAGATCACGGCGCGTTGTCACGACTTCGGTATTTACCGTAAGTTGCTCCGATAGCTTGGAGAGCGGTACAAGGAAATCGCGGCGTTCCATCCGTCGCTTAAAAGTTGTGGAGTACTGAAGAAAGCCATTCCTATGGTTTTGGGCAAACCAAGGGTTTCAAATATTCGCTTCAGTCACTGACACTGTGAAAGAGACATAGAGGTTGATAAATCTAAACAGGAGAGCATTTCGTTCCCGAATTTTGTTTACTAGAAACGTGTCGGGAGATACACCAAGTCGCTTTGTTTGAAATAACGGAGCAACACAACAGTCCATGGCGACCCCCGCATTCTCTAGTAAGATAATCGCAGACACCGGAATCAGTTTCGGTGATGAGGGAAAAGGTAGACTCATTTATGAGGCCATTTCCGAATTGAAAGAAACCACTGGGCAAGAGGATCCTGTGGCGATCGTTCTAAAAGTAAATGGAGGCGCAAACTCAGGTCATACAGCCGGGGGGTTGAAACTCAACCTGCTTCCAGCCGGCGTCATAGCCAAAGAGGTCCCTCACCTGGGCATCGGTGCCGGGGTGGTTGCTGATCCCCGCAAATTTTTATGGGAAGCTATTCCTTTGGAGGCGCGTGGTTACGATATAATAAATCGTTTGGCGATAGATGAGCGAACCATGGTTTCGGACCTGACTCACAGGCTGCTAGACCTCGCATTCGAATATTACCGGGCAAACATCCTTGGCGAAACTCCACGTGGTTCGACGGGGCGCGGTATTACTCCCTCTTTTCAGGACGAGACCGGACAATGGCAAATCCACTACGCGGCGTTCCGTGATTCAAAGGAAGCGTTTCACAAAAAACTGGCCCAGAAATGCGACAGAGCCGTCCGTACGATTCAACACGTTTGTCAGGTTCCAGAGGAAGAGTGGGCGAAATTTTTCGACACACTGACAACAGCCGAAGTGAGAGCGAATCAGGAGAGTATCGATGCAGGAATATTTGATGCCTCGGAATTCGATTTTGGAATCTTCAAAGGAGAGACGCCTTTCACGATCAACGTGGATAAACTCGTCGATGTCTATTGGGAAGCAGGACAAAAGCTGGTTTCCCAAGTTAAGGATATCAGGGAACTAGTAATCAAGGCACTGGAAGATGAAAAATATATCATCGGAGAATTTGGCCAAGCTTACTGGTTGGATAAACGCCAGGGATTTAGCCCAAACGTAACAGCCTCGCACAGTTTTACTCCGGAGATTTTTAATTCAGCCGGAATTCCAGTGCAACCGGTTCACACCATCGGTGTAGCCAAGGCTTACGATACCAAAGTAGGCACCCATCTTTTTATTACGCAGTTTGACGAAGAGGATGCACTCGGCAATTTTTTGAAAACCCTGGAATTCGGAACCTCTACCGGACGCCAACGCATGGTCGGTTGGTACGATGCGGTTGAAAAAGGAGATGCGCTTCGCTATGGAGGTTTGCAGGACTTGATGATAAACAAGCTGGATGCGTTAAGCCATAATGACGAATGGAGCGGGTCGCTGAAAATCTGTGTGGCTTATCGGGACAAAGCAGGGAAACGCGTGAACCATGTGCCGCGTGATGATTCCTACCGACAAGAATTGACCGCGATTTATGAAGAGTATGAAGGTTGGGAAGAAGATATTTCTTCAATCAGAAGTTTTGCAGATCTGCCCTTGAATGCACAAAGGTACATCGCCGGAATGGTAAAAGCTACCTGCGATGTAGCTTACGAGGGTATCACACCAAAAAAACTGGTTAACCTTCGTTATGTAGGAGTTGGTCCTGACCCGGAACAAATCATCAAGGATATTCCAGAGACCGAAGAATTAATCGGTCTGCTCACAAGCCCGGTTGGAGTTTAAACCCAAACCTAGATCAGATCCTGCAAGGCTGCACCGATTTCCTTTTGTTGTCCGGTAAGTCTTTCCAGCACTTCACCCAGCAGGTAAATGGAGCCCGTTACCACGATCGTATCGCCCGGCTGACCAATGGAGCAGGTTTCTTTGTCGGGGAAGAGTTGCTCAATAAAAGCATTTTCGCTCGGGCATTTCGATCTTTCAGGAATGTACTTTTGCAGATCCTCAAAGGTAGCAGCTCTAGGCTGTTTTGGCTCCAGGAAATAAAGCGCACGGGCATACCTGGCTACGGCGGGAATAAGATATTGGGCGCGAAGATCTCCAAGCGTCCCCACGACAATCCATGGTTTTTGACCGAGCTCCCGTTCGAGTGTCCCCAGATTTTCCTCAAGAAACTGCGCCCCTTCCGAGTTGTGGGTTGCATCCAGGATTACGGTCCTTCCGCAGGGGAGAATCATCCGCTGCCACCGCCCCGGCCAATCGACTTGTTCCAAGGCAGAATTCGAAATTTCCAGAAGACCAGGAAACGATTTCTCCAAATACTCGCAGGTGGTGATCGCTGTAGCAGCATTCCACCGTTGAAATGTTCCAAATAGGTTTGTGAGCGGATAGGCTTCCACCTCATCGCCAAATTTTTGTCGGACCGAAATCACTGAAGCATTCTTTTCAGCCGCAACATTGATTAAAACATCAGCTGCTGAATCGGGCACCCGACCTATCACCACCGGTTTGTTCTGCTTAATGATACCTGCCTTTTCTCCCGCAATTTTCTCAATCGTATCGCCAAGAATTTCGGTGTGGTCCAAGCCAATGGAGGTGATCACAGAGATCAGTGGATCTACCACGTTGGTCGCATCCAATCTACCTCCCAAGCCGGTCTCAATAATAGCAATATCCACCGCTTCATTCTTGAAATGAACCATGGCCATGGCCGCCATGAATTCGAAAAACGTAGGATGATTTTCTTCCCCTTCTCCAGCAATGGCTTTGGCGTGAATATCGAGATCACCGATCAGCGATGTAATTGTTTCGGGAGTAATTGAAGTGCGATTTACCTGAATGCGTTCTCCTAAAAAAACAAGGTGCGGTGAAGTAAAGAGCCCCGTTTTGTAACCAGCCGATCGGAATATCTTTTCGAGCATCGCAGCGGTTGATCCTTTGCCATTCGTACCAGCAATATGAATTATTGGATAAGCCTTGTCGGGCCTCCCCAAAGCTTCAATGAAGGTTGCCATGCGATCGATTCCGAAAGTGGAACCTTTGTTGCGCAGGCTAAACAGATAATCCCTGGTCTGAGAAAAATTCACAGGAGGATGCGGGTAAAATCAAATTGATCCTAGGCAGGACGGTCAGCTGACCACATCACCGATAGAAAGGATTTCAAACGCCCCTTCAACTCATGGCGGTGAACAATCTGATCGATGAGTCCGTGCTCCAACAAAAATTCGGCCGTCTGAAATCCTTTGGGCAATTCTTCTTTGGTGGTCTCCTTGATCACACGAGCACCCGCAAAACCAATCAATGCCCCTGGCTCAGCAATGATCAAATCGCCTAAGGATGCAAAGCTCGCCATAACTCCAGCGAATGTTGGATTAGTCAGAACTGAAATGTAAGGGAGTTTCGCTTTTGCGTGTCGCGCAAGTGCAGCACTCGTTTTCGCCATTTGCATTAAGCTTAAAATACCTTCCTGCATACGGGCACCTCCAGAGGAACAAATAATAATACCGGGAACTCCACGCTCCGTAGCCCGTTCGATACTACGCGTGATTTTTTCTCCAACGACTGATCCCATGCTCGCACCAATAAAACGAAAATCCATAACAGAAATTTCAATCGGTATATCATGCAGCTTTCCCGATCCGCAGACCACGGCATCGGTTAAATTGGTTTTCTTGCGGTACGTCTCCAGACGTTCAATGTAGGGTTTGCTGTCGGCAAATGATAATGGATCAACTGACGAGATATCTGCATCCCATTCTTCAAAAATACCTTCATCCAACAAAGAGTTCATGCGTGTATACGCATCTATGGGGAAATGATATCCACTCTTGGGTGCAACCAGCAGATTTTGCTCCAGCTCTTTGTTATAGATGAGATCACCTGTAATAGGGTCCTTCGTCCAGAGACCGTGAGGGATATCTTTCTTCTTAACGGTTACCGTCGAATATTTGGGCTTACTAAAAAGCGGCATAGTGAGGGATTATCCATGTCCGAGGGTAAGGATGTCAATACGATGGATTCCATCCTTTTTCATGGCCCGGGCGCAGGCGTTAAGGGTAGATCCCGTAGTAAACACGTCGTCTACAAGGATATGACGATCATCCGCTTTGATTTCCGAAGTTGGATTTATTTTAAAAACTGAACGAAGATTTCGCATTCGTTCTTTTCTGGAAAAAAGTGTCTGACTCGGCGTGTCGATGGTTCGAACCAGAATATTGGCCATTCGAGCAGACGGTTGTAGTCGGATCAACGCCCGGCAAAGTGCCTCGCTTTGGTTGAATCCACGTTCCCGGTATTTGCGCGGATGGAGCGGCACCGGAACAAGCTGGGCACCATCCACATAATCGATAAGGCCAGGACTGTTTGCAAACAGGGTATAAAAATCCTGCAGCAGGTACTCAGCGCCTTCATATTTAAATTTATGGACTAGTTCGCGACCTACTCCTTCCACAAGAATCACCGTCTTGCCCTGCCGATAGACGGGTTTCAATTCCTTACATTTTGGACAGGCCCTGTCACTCGCCATGACTGCACCGAAATAAGGATAACCACAAGTCTGGCAATGCGGTGGATTAACTTGAAAGATTTTCGAGGCGGCCGCTTCGCTTATAAACTGGTAAGGACTAAGCTCATCGACCGGTTCACCTGTGATGACGCAGTTCCGTGGAAATACAACATCGAGAAATGGGTGAACCAAGGTTTTGAAATCGAAAGCCACAACAAATCATGAATACCCAGAAGGTGTTCGAGGGTTGTAAATGAGTGAAAAATAAATCGCCAGGATAAGTAAACAGACCGTCACAAAATATCCATCGGTAAGTCTGAACGAGCCCCACCAAAGGGAATGCGTTCCAGCGTCAGGAGCTGCGATGCGCGTAAATAGTAAAATCGGCGTAACCCAACCGGCGTGTAATCCCACCGCTGCCCAAAGAGAGCGGCTTTTCAAAAAAACGACAGTCAAGATGAAGCCAACCAAACTGAGATTTAGAAATAGCACTAAATCAAAATTAACTACGATTCCGGCAAGTACCCAGAAGCCTGTGGTTAGTCCATCGAACCAGCTAACATCCGCTGGAGGCATGTCATAATCCCAAAGACCTATAGGATCCTTAAAGTGTAGGTAGGCAAAAAACAGAGAGGAAAAAACCACACTGATAATGGGTGTGAATGCCGTATAGAACATTCGGAACAATAATCCTCGAAATACAAGTTCCTCAAACGACGCAAGGATAAGGGCGGCAACAAATGCCATGACCATCCCCCAAAGCAAGGCACCAAAAGAAAGGGAGCTTGCGACTTCCACCACGCCTGCCGCAATCAGTATACCAAAAACACAAACCGCCCCAATCAACCCAAGCATGTAAAAACGAAGAAAGTAGGAAATCCAGGGGTAGTTTCCGCTATATCCTATTTTTCGAAATGAGAGCAGCCGACACTGAATAAACATCCAGGGAATCGAAAGTAGCAGAACGAACCATCGAGCTCGGTCAAAATACACAGGAAACGGTTTTGCGATGAGGGACTCATTCAGGGAGTTAGGAAAGTGAACATTCCACCATAATATGGTTTTGTAAGCAGCTGGTGCCAACAATGCGGCGATCAAATGCAACAGCAGCATAGCTACGACCAAGACCTTCAATCCCTTTAGACTGAACTGATACTCGTCACCGTTGAACAGGACATGGAAGGAGTCTCTTGAAAATCCAGACATTGATAAAACGTGTTTCAGGAAAATTGCCCCCGTGAGTCAGGGGTTAGCCTTCATTCCGCAAGACTCTTATCCAAAACTCAAGTACCAAGAAGTACTGGAGCTGAAAGGGTTATTCGTCGTAAAAGACTTCTTTAAGGAATAGACCGCGAGCACCGGCGGTAACCACATCTTTGGTTCGAACTCCGGATTTGAGGATCTGTTCAAAGCTTTGAGGACTTAATTTCCCACTACCTACTTTGAGCAAGGCACCCGTAAGAGATCGGACCATTTTATACATAAAACCGCTCGCTTCGAAAATTAAGGTAAGGTGATTACCGACAAGGGATGCGTCGAAACGCCGGAATTCTTTGACCGGATTTTCTTTGCCGAGTTCTGCGGCGAAGGCAGAGAAGTCATGCTGACCAAGCAGGCATTGACCCGTTTTCGAAATAAGATCCACATCCAGAGCATAGGGCACGGACAACCAATAGCGGGTTTCAAACGGACCGGCATGTCCCAAATAGATTTGGTACTGGTAACATTTCCCTTGAGCGGAATAACGGGCGTGAAATTCGGGGAAAATGTCTGTCACTGAAAGTATTTGGATGCTTTTGGGCAGATGGGTATTGATTGCCTTTAACAGAACCGAGCTGTCGTGTTTCCAATCAGCATCAAAATGAAATACTTGGCCCAATGCGTGAACCCCGGCATCCGTCCTGCCACTGCCATGGATGCGAATGGAGATTTTCAACAATTTGCTCAATGCAGCCTCGATCACATCCTGGACTGCATCCAGGGTAGGCTGCGTTTGCCAACCTGCAAAGTCGGTACCATCATAGGCGCATAGGCACTTCCAGCGATTCATGACTCGTCTTCGTCCAACGGAAACTCGAAGCTTTGCCCAAGTGATTGATCCAGATAATCCTGCAAAATAAGAGAAGCGGCCCTCGAATCCACCTCACCGGAACGCCGGTCCGGCTTTCGATTCTGCGCCTTGAGTTGCTGTTCTACCTGGTGTGAGGTCAATCGCTCGTCCACCGTCGAAACAGGTAGATCAACCCTTGTTTTCAGCTTTTCAATAAAGGCCTGCACTTCTTTGGCTTTAAATCCAGCCGACCCATTCATGTTATAAGGCATGCCTACGACCAGGTGTTTAATTCCTCTTTCGGCAATCACCGCCTGAATATGGTCGAAACGCGCTTCTTCGGTTGCTTCCACGGCTGCAGGAATAGGTATGGCGAGGCCGAGCGCATCCCCAAAACTGAGCCCAATGCGCCTCTCTCCCCAATCGATTCCTAAACAATTCACAACAGACTTGGTTAAATCAGGTGCTTAAATTTTTCATTTTCACCCAGTTGTTTAACAATACCTTTGATTTCCTGAGCTTTATCTTTGTGACAAACCAGCGTCGCATCGGCGGTGTGAACTACGATTAAGTCCTCCACCCCAATGATAGCGGTGAGATGTCCGTTCTCGGATACAACGATATTGTTGGCCGATTGCTCAAATATCGCCGTTCCCTTCGTCACGTTGCCCGCTTCGTCTTTTGGATAGTGACGCTCAATGGCGGGCCACGCGCCGACATCGTCCCAATCGAAAGCGGATTCCACCATGGTTACATTGGAAGCTTTTTCCATTATCGCAAAATCAACGGAGATTTTTTCAAGTGTAGGATAAATCGTTTCCATCAAAGCTTCCACTGATTCGCCAGCTTCCAATCCCGATGAAATCTGTTGTAAGCCTTCATACAAAATGGGTGTATGAAGCTTGAGGGCCTGATCGATTGCCGATGCTTTCCAAATAAACATGCCGGCGTTCCAAAAATATTCGCCGGATTCGATATAGCCTTGGGCAGTTGCTAAGGTCGGCTTTTCAACAAATCGTTGAACGTCATAAACCGGAGCCCCTTCAACTTCGCTTTGAGAATCACCTACATGAATGTAGCCATAGCCGGTCGCAGGCTCCGTCGGCTTGATACCAATCGTAACAAGTGAACCCGTTTGCTCGGCCGCGGAAAATGCCCGATCCAGAACGGTGCGGTAGGCAACTCCGTCATGGATAACATGATCAGCAGGTAAAATTGCGTAAGTCGCATCCGGATTTTTGGCCATAACCAGCACCGTGGCCAATCCAACTGCTGCAGCTGTATCGCGACCAATGGGTTCTCCGACAACTTGCTCGGGAGCTAATTGAGGCAAATCTTCAAGGACAATGGCCCGCTGTTCAGCATTAGTGATAACCATCAGGTTTTCAGCAGGGACCAAAGCAGCTACACGCTCGACCGTCTGAGCAAGCATGGTTTTATCGCCAACGATTGACTGTAAGTGCTTTGGCCTGGCCAAACGACTCTTGGGCCAAAAACGCTCACCGCGTCCACCGGCCATAATGATAATAAAGCGATTACTCATAATAAATGGTGCAGGCATTGATGGTTTCAATTTACCGCTGGGGCAAAGACTTTTTACTTCAGTTCCTGTTTGCCACCAGAAAAGTCGGTATCAAGGTTAAAACCATGGAAGAAAATACTTATCCACTCGAAGTTGATGTGTTGACGGCTGAGGCCGATTTCAAAAACGGTGCCATCTTGCTGGATGTTCGTGAACCGATGGAATTAGGCATATGTAAGATCGAGGGATCCCTGGATATACCGATGGGGCAAATTCCCGGCCGGCTTGAAGAACTGCCCAAGGAAGGTTGTTTACTAGTCCTTTGTCATCATGGCTCAAGAAGCGGACAAGTAAGCTCCTTTCTCCGAACCCAAGGATTCGACAACGCAGTTAATGTAGCAGGCGGAATTGACGCGTGGGCATACACTGTTGAACCGTCCCTGGTCCGTTATTAAATACCCAAAGATTGAATAAGAAACTAAAGAATGCTTTTCTTCTCCATGGAAACTCTTGTAGTTTTCTAAAAGTCACACTATTAGAACCTCCCTTTAATTATGAAAATCAAATCAAACCTTTCAGTCCTCGCCCTATTTGCGGCGGTTCTTTTTTTATCTGGCTGCGCCAAGTCAGTAAAAAATCTCACGCCTTCGGAATTTCCGCAGAACCCATCCAATATTTACACCTTGAGCGTTGAGGTCCGTGAAAAGAAGGATATGGGGGTGGTTAAAGGCTCATTGAGACCTAAAGTCGTAATTGACGGAGAATCTCGAATGATGACGCCAAGTCCACTGGGAGACCACATTTGGGATTACGAGTATAAGATGCCGTCAGGCAGCCGTAATGCGGTTTATTACTATGACATCGAGTACGAGGTCTACACCGCTCAATCGAGTAAGGTTAAGTCTATCACTCTACCTAAAGATGGGTTGCTGAAATTTACTTTGGTAAACCGGTACATTGTCAGCCTGGAGTCAAATCGAGGACCCGTTGGCGCGAAGATCCCTTTCAATGGAAGAGGTTTCTCTCCAAACGATAGGGTTTACATAGGTGGCCAGCTCGCAAACTCGGAATTCTTTTCGCCTAATGCGTTAAGCTTTTTCGTTCCCAGCCTTCCGGCAGGAAGTTCATACAATGTGACCCTTCGCGGCGAAAATGGAGAAATCGTTGTGGGATCATTTCGCGTAGATGCGGCTCAGATGCAAGTGCTGCCAGCCTCAGTGAGCGTCGTATCTGGAGGCCGGGCCACCTTGATCTTCACGATTCCTACGGAAGCTCCAATGGGCGGATTACCGGTGGATATCACTACCAACATCCCCGATAGTATCATTTTACCAGAGGTGACGATTCCTTCAGGCAGTAAGTCTGTGAGCGTTCCTTTAGAAGGCGGCACACCCGGAATTGGTGTTCTCTATGTAGAAACACCCGGTTTCTCGCCTCTTCAAGTGCCAGTCCAGGTAAGCAACTAAGCTGGCCAACCCTTTTTAATGCGAAAGCCGCCTTGTAAATAGGCGGCTTTTGTTTTTCTTCACCACTACGGGCAAAGTAGGTATGACAGAAAAAAGCAGTATTATTCGCATCGCAGAGTATTTCACCCGGTACCGACTGTTGTTTGTCCTAAACATGCTCCTGGCAGTTGGCAGTACCGCATTCTTGTTGTGCATTCCTTACCTGGTTGGCTACCTGATAGACGATGTCATTGTAACAAAAAAGGAAGACCTCATGTGGATCGGTCTGAGCTTGATCACCGGCGCGTACATTTTTAGAGACGTTTTAAATTATCTGAGGATAAGGTTGAACAATGTGATTGAGCAAAAAGTGCTGATAGATATCCGCGGTGCTCTACACGTGAAACTGATGCATTTGCCCGTCAGCTTTTTCGATAAGCGAAAGGCAGGAGAAATATCTTCACGGGTTACCGAGGACGTTGTGAATGTTGAAAGAGCCATTCTTGACGGTACCGAGGGAGGACTGACAGCGATCTTCACCTTACTTGGGATTACCATCTATCTATTTATTTCAAATCCATTCCTGGCTACATTTGTGGTACTCCCGATTCCATTACTGATCGTGCTGGCCATGAATCATTTTAAGATAAATCGCAAAAATTGGAAAGCAGTTCGAAACAGTACCGGGATTATGAATGGCATCCTGGTAGAAGATATTGCAGGCCATAGGCTCATTAGCTCCTTTGCGCTTCAGGGAAGGGAACAGGAACGTTTTAACAATCAAGCAGAGGATCTCCGCGTTAAAACGCTGAAGGCCATGTACCGGTGGGCCTATTACAGCTCGAACACACGCTTCGTGAGCAGTTTAAGCATGATTGCCGTATTGGGCATTGGGGGTCATCAATATATCCAAGGCGTTTTGAGTATCGGTGAGCTAACCACATTCCTTTTGTACAGCGGTTTATTACTGGAGCCTATTTCACGATTGAACGGCCTTAATAATTTGCTGAGCGCAGCGAAAGCGTCGGGCGATCGGGTGTTCGAAATCCTTGATCACGAGATCCCTATCAAAAGCCCAGAGGCAGCAAAACAGTTTCCAGAAGGCCCGATCGAAATCTCCTACAATCAGGTTTCCTTTGCTTACGAAACACGTTCGGCCATAATGAATAAACTTGATCTGAAGCTTCCTCCCGGTCAAGTCACCGCCTTGGTTGGCCATACGGGTGCAGGAAAATCAACTATCGCGAATCTGCTTCTTCGCTACTACGATGTGACCGGTGGTTCCGTTAAAATCAACGGCCTGGATGTAAGAGAATTAGATTTAAATTCACTGCGCGGGTCAGTCGGAATTGTGGCTCAGGATCCCTTTTTATTTGACGGTACCATTCGCGAAAATCTTTTACTGGCAAAAGAAGACGCGACAGAAAATGACATTTGGGACGCATTAACTGGCGCGCACATCCACGAATTTGTGGAACAGCTTCCCAAACAGTTGGAAACAGTTATTGGAGAACGCGGCATACGTTTGAGTATGGGTGAAAAACAACGAATTACCATTGCCCGGGTACTATTAAAAAATCCGAGAGTTGTAATATTGGATGAGGCTACTTCAAGTGTAGACACTGCAACGGAAAGAAAAATCCAGGAGGCCTTGGATAATGTAATGTCCAATCGGACTGTGTTAGTCATTGCACACAGACTATCCACCGTTCGAAAGGCGAACCAGATAGTAGTATTAAAAAAGGGGCAAGTAGCGGAAAAAGGCACACACCACTCCCTGATAAAGGAAAAGGGCGAATACTACAACTTTTGGCGAATGCAATATGATGTGGTAGACGAACAACCGCCTGAAGAAGAGGCATAAAAAAAGAGACCAATAAATTGGCCTCTTTTTTGGAAAATAAAATGGGGTTTATTTCTTGGCTGCAGCTTTGGTTTTTTTCTTCGCAGCCTTATTGGCAGAGCGCGTTTTCACGAGGCCGAGCTCTTTTTTAATATTTTGTATCGAGGGAATGGAGATACCGAACTCAGTTGCGATTTCAGATCCCTTCTTACCGGCTTTGACAGCTGTACCTACGCCTGCTTTAATAGCGGAAGTAATACGAGTGCGACTTGCTCTACCAGAAGCCTTTGCAGTCGCTTTGCCTTTACGAGCTGGTTTGCTCAAGCCTTTGAGTGCCGCAATTAATGCTTCGGTCGATTCCAGGCCAACTTCTTTGTGCAAGCCAATTAGTTTTTTATTTTGTTCTGCTGCAACAGCTTTTTCCAAAGCTGCAATTTTTGCTTTATAAGCAGCAATCTCTTTTAGTTTATCACTGGGCATAATTATATTAGTTTTAAGTATACTCTATTCTTGGTAAAGCAGTTGAAAACTTTGTTTCCACAGACCACCAAAAAAGAGCGAGTTACAGAATGAAAGCACTTTAATAAATGCAACCCAATTAAATAAGATCCATGTTGGCCCAATAGTGAACAATATGAAACTCGGATTTCGGAGAAATTTACGTAAAGTAAAAATATATCTATTAGGTGAATTAGAATATGCGAAACAACTATTCCAATTTTTTGGAAAAATTAATCGAAAGACTCTTATATTCTCAATTTCAAAGGAGAGGTCTGAATTATTCATTTTAGTAGGTATGCAGCCTGGGCGAAAACACCACTGTTACCAAGGGATTAGGCCTATTTAAGAGCAGTGGCGCGGATAGCTTTTAAATAAATGTGAAAATAGCCTTAGACGGGGTCAAGTCATGTCAAAGATTCGTGTAGTTCCACTAGTTTTCAAAGACATTTTCTAGAACCACCTATCTCAACTATCAATTTCGAAGCTAATCATTTGTTTCTCATAACAAATTTTTCCTCTGTAATGTCTACTTCCCAAATTTTTCCAAATGCCTCCATGGTCAATGGCTGGTTGGTGAGAGGGCTTGTGCTTTTTCTGCTTCTAGTCGGAGGAATGATTCCGGGACTTGGGAAAGAAGTAACTGCTTACGCAAAGCCGAAAGAAGATTACATTTACATCTACACCTTGGAAAATGAATATGAGACAACGCTGTTTCGTTCAGAACAATTTGAACCGATCCTGGAGACAGAAGACGGTTTCATAGTTATGATGCAATTGGGTGGTAAGCCGAAATTAGTTTTACTGCCCTTGGAAAGTCGTGATCGCAAAGTAGCAGAAAGAAAACACAAAGGGGTGGGAGTTACCTACACCGCCTATTTGTCATTCACAGAAGGCTATCTTCCTTTCTCGGCCGACAAATACTATGAAGTGGTTAAAAAAGAAAAAGGTAATCTATTCGTCGATTATCACTTAAAGGGATTCAGTAAAATTGTTGAAGTTCCTGAATCTCAATTTCTCGTAAAGTCCGGATTCGATTACCACCTCGAAGAATCCCTGGCAGAAGTAAGACAATCCTACAGTGCATTTCAAATACGTGAAAGCCACCCAAGCACGTGGAAATCGCACAAATTACAAAACCAAGCAGCACCTTCTCTAGAAAGCCCGACTCATGTTGGTTTGGTGGAAACCTCGATTCTTGCAGGCGACTATCAAACTTTGCTTAAAGCCCCTGCGACAGACATAGAAGGTGTAATAACAGAAATTTGGGTGAATCAACAGAAACTCTTGGTCGTCCCCGTTCTATTCACTCATGAAACGGAAGACAACTCATTCTATTTTGTGAAGATGCGCGGGTTCGAACGGCCGGTTTTGATAAATGACTTCAAGCTTGAGAAAGGATCTGATGGATACAGCAAAGTGGTTAGAGTCGCATCACTGGAAGGGGGCAAAAATCGCTTTCTTGAAATCACTGAGAATACATCTGTCGAATTCTACCCAAATTTCCACTTCCTCTCTCCAGGTGAAATTATTGCGGTAAGAAAAGGCTACGCAGGTCACTACCTGGCGGCAAAAGACGGCGAGTACGGAGTCGAAGACAAAAACATACAACTCACTACGCCGAGAGGGTTCATGCAAATGTGGAGGGATGAAACCATTAAAAATGATTTAAGCCCTGGTGACTCTCTCTACGAAGAACTCTTAAAATTTGAAATACCGGCTAAAGTAAGATCCGAAAGCGAATGGAGTGCGCTCGAAAACTTAAAGACTTTGGCTGCAATTGTTAAAGAGGTAGCCCCGTCAGAAAATGCAGATGTTCATGCCCTGCTTCGATCTTTGATGAGCTTGGAGTTAAAAGCTGGGACCTTAGGTCTGTCCTTACAGCAAAACCCCCAAAGGAGCCTTTTTCCTGCGCAGTATGAATGTTATTTCTGGTATTGGGAAAAAGCGTTTAACGATGTCAATGGACAGGCGGCGCACGAACGCAATCAAGACATTCTAAGAAAACAGATATTACGTTCGAAAATATTAGTAAGTGAAACCCAGAACCCAGCACTGGTGGATTTCTTATCCTCCCAAATATATACCTACTCCAATTTTCTTCCTGCACCATTAAACAGAATTAACTATCTCGAGTCAGATCCTCCCGTTTCAGCGAGCAAACTGATGGTCTTTGATTTTCCTTTGGATCAATGCTTTAAGCTCAATCCTGGAGGATTAGAGCCAATTACCATCGATACTGCCTCCATAGCAGCTAGAAGCTCAAATATCAAAGAGTCCATTGCCAGCAACTGGCTTTTGGATATCGATGCCCTTGGACTGTGGCAAAAGGCAATAATCGCAAGATTGGAAGAGGTTCAAGACCCAGCCTATTGGTTGGCCATTCAAGAAAAAGCAGCAGCCGAGAAAGAACGTAAATTAGAAATTGCCAGACAACGCGTGACGGCTGCTAAAGCGTTTCAAATTGAAGAAACTTCTGGACTGTTAAACAGACCGGAAGCGCCATGGGTAGCTGCCGGATCCTGGCTGTTCATCATTATGGTCGCTAACACCGGATTCTTCGCATTAAGAAAGGCCGCACCGCCAAGCAAATCCTGATTTAATGAGTAACCATATGAACAGTTCAGACCAATGCATTCAGCTTTCGGAGCTAACTCCGAAGCAGTTGGAGTCATTGCCTTTCGTTCCAGGCACTCTGGATAGCTTTGATGAAAAAGAACAACTACCTCCGACAGCACGCGCTCAATGGAACTACGTTCAACTAAACCCAACCGATTTTCTTCAACGATTCACAAGTGAACTCGGACTACTTGGCGTCCATGTAGCTATTTGCTTTATAAATAAAGAAATCTATGAAGACCCAAAAAAAGACCTCAAAACGCCGATAACGGTACACCTGATAGTACACCCCGACCAATACGAGGACGTTAAACGGCATCTTGCAGAGAAACGCCTATCTCACCAGGAAATGGAGGATCAGAAAGGATTCGCCCTCCCTTTCCTCGGAAGTATTCAAAAAGCTCTGGATACCTTGGAACTCGAATCTTTGATAAACTACTTGTTTATCAAAAACACCATTAGCAGGGAATCATACTGCATTTGGGTTAGTGTTCCAAAATCTTATCTTGAGATCCCAAAGCCAGCGACAACCCAGGCAAAGAAGACTTTGGAAAATACAGAAAAAAGGGTAGCCTTTGAGGAGGAAAATCAGGATGCACACAAAACCCATCCCGAACCGGCCAAGCCAAGTGAGTCCCGGACAAAAATTGCGGCAAAGGAAAATTTTAACTATGTCGTCTACGATGACTCCTCGGAACCCACTCCATCAACGACTCAACCCGAGGAAAAGCCGAAATCAAATTCTGTCATTATAGCCGAGAAACCCAGGCCAGTAAAAAAGTCGTTCCTCAGTAAATTGAAATCTGGGTCAAAAAAGAAAAAGACAGAGCGAGTTGCCAAAGTAAAAGTTCCGTCACCCTGCCCTACTGCCAAGTACGATAGTGCTCTATTTCTCAGCCTTGGTCTATTCAATTTCTTCGGTTCTGTATTACTGGTGGCTTTTCTGAGCTCGGTTCTAATTGAAGTTCAATCAATACTGATGGAAGCCACCACTTTTGTCGCCTTTGCTTCATTATTGGTGACTATGCTGGTGGTTAGACCCACTTTCAAATTTCCCCAAAGCCGACTATGGTCTTTGGGCGCGTATGCGGCCTTTGCAGGAATAGCAGGTTTCCAAATACTTTTGAGCGAAGCACCTGTCGATTCGTCCAATTATTTGACAACAGCGGCCATCACAATCGTATGTTTTACTTCAGCACTTATCGCCTCGTTGAAGCGCGTGGACCGACTCTCTTTAGGAAAAAACAAAAAGAGTAAGGCTGAAGAAAAAGTAGAAGGGGAACTAGCTGAATCCGAAAACGGGGAAGACCTTGGACTCGATGGCGAAAATTCCATGCGAACCATTCCAATGAATACAGTAGATGCGAATGTTCCATCGCCGATCATGTCATTACCCCGACGGAAAGTCGTTATGAAATCGACAAAGACTAAGGCCGGAGACAAAGAATCTGTCGAGGCGCATGTCCAAATCGAAGAAACGCCAAGTCCTGTACTAAAACCGGTTGCGACGAGAAAACCCATCCCATCACAACCTATTTCAGAAGAACAGAAAGACGTTATAAGAAATCGTCTTGCTCGAAAAGATCACCTGTCGACACCGGAAAATTCAACCGCTACTGCTAATTCAGACGATGGTAATCAAGCAAGCCCCAGGCAACTATCAACCGAAGAGATAAAAGCCCAACTTGCATCGCGCCTTATGCGGTCGAGATCCATAGGGAAAGAACCAAGAAAAGTGGATACGACTGCATCTACGGAGCATTCCAGAAACTCAGAGATAAATACCTCCACTGAGAGACCGACAATCAGTCTTAAAAAAAGTTGATAAGGAACAGAGCCAACCTGTATCAAATTAATCGGCGGGATAGTGAATTTGACGTGAGCTTAACCTAACTCACACACCGCTCTTCCGGATCAGAACAGGCAATTTAAAGCGCTAATCTCCGGAACAATTAGCCGTCAGTAAGTGAATGATTCAACGGAGTCCAAGGATTATTCACATTCGAGAACACCCTTATCCGATTTATTGTTTGGTCGATTCGGAAACTAAAAAATGCTGATCTTTATTGAGGTGTAGGAATCTCTCTTAACTCACCTTTTTTGGGCAAGAAACCAGCGACAGCTTCAACAGCCGGTGTCATAAAATCAGGCTCATTTCTGTTATGTACCCAGTATAAGAATAACCCGGTCCACAAAAGTCCAAGGACGAAAATCACCATGGAAATATGGAACGATTTTAGCATCTTGTAGATACTGAAAACCAAGAATATCCCAACAATAATGATACCAAACGTTGAAACATTCTCTGCCGAGGCATTTTGTGAAAACCAAAGCTGTAGAGACTCAATCGTGCGATTCATAATTAACTATTATTAGCTACCTTGAATGCGTATCGGACGGATGAAAGCAAACGTCGATCAAAAATCGAAAATTCAGCGGAAATTTACACCTCTGTTTGGCGACATTCGCTGCAACTCAGTATAGCATTTAAACACGAGAAGCAGCCAATTTGCCTAATATCACGCCACCTTCGCCAGTTTCCGGTAGCTTTCCCACCAGACCAGCAGTTCGTCCGGCGTGCAACTGATTCGCCTCACGAGAAATAAAAGAGATCCTGGGGCCGCGTTCAGAAGGATACGATCATCACTTCAGTTCTTTCCATTTAGAAAAACCTGCAAAATCGAACGATTAATCGAAGTCGTAGAGGGTATCATCCTTGAGTGGAGGTCCTCGAAAGGTTCCACCTGATTCCTCAGTTTCTTCAGCAGATCCCATCCCCTCTCCGCCTTCATCCCCTCCCATCAAATCGCCAAACTGCTCTTCAATTCCTTCGGGATCCGCTCCCTCCTCTAACTTCCGAACCATTTCTTCCATTTCACCAGTCAATGGTTCTCCGGTCATTTCAGCCATCTGCCTCATCAGCTTCCCCATTTGGCGAGGATCAGGATTGTCCTCGTCCATTCCTGACATGGCCTTTTCCAATTGGGCCATAGCCGCCATCATTTTAGGGTCGTCCATATCTGCGCCATCTCTCCCTCCCTCGGAGCCGGATTTTTTATCGACCCCTCCGATAGCAAATCCGGTCACTTTTTTGACCATCCGATATTCAGGATTATCAGGGCATTTCGGGATTAGCTCTGCTTGCGACGCATTGCGTGCGTAGAATTGGTATATTTTGTGATTATCGGGACAATAAAACTCGAAAATAGCCATATCAATTTTGAACTCTATTTGTTCACTAAATTCACTGCAACAAGTCAACTCCTGGGAACCATTAGTGAAATCGAAGTCGATGTTCCGTACGCAGTCTCTGCGCTGGAGTTAAAGGAGGAATCTCCATCATCGCCTGCTTTGTCTCCCTCTTGAATAGCAATTTTTGTGCTTCTGCCTGAAATTCCCGCCAACGGTCCCAGGGATAATCAGGAGCATGAGTCACATGCCTAAGCAAACTGATCCATTCAAGACGGATTCTTTCAACGTCTCCAAGCGACAATCCTTCTCCCGAAGAGAGTTCGCCCTGCTGTGCTTCGTAACGTGCCAGGACTTCTGCTGCGCCTTCTCCATACTCAGATGGCAACCCTTTCTCCAAATAACCTTCAAAGGTCGAATTACCACAGGAAGCTCGGCATATATTTCCTAAGCGTGAACTTAAGCCTTCAAAATTTCCAAATCGATGACCGGCACGAAGGTTGGCTATATCAAAGACCAGATCCGAAATCTCGTAAGATTTTTCTTCCAATGCGGACGCAATAGCGAGGCCTTCGCCATGATTGAAAAAACTGAATATTTTTCCGCGTACTGTAGGATGGCCTTCCCAATCGATAAGACCCAATCGAAACCAAGCTTGTGTAGGTGAAAGACCTCCCATGTCGCCAGATTCCTGTTCCTGGACATGGGCAGCAAACGAGCCGATGTCTTGGATCACCCGCTCTCGACGAGGAGCTCCCAACAAAAAATTCCCATCCGCGTCTTTCGAGGCAAACACGACTGCATCAGCAAAATCAATACGCCCGTACAGCGTACCTTGACGATCAACGACCTCAACTAACTTACCTCCACCAGTCAGGGCGGGAATCTTGGGAAGGATGATACGCTCAAACGGGTCGTAAAACCAGTAGCGCGAGACTGGCCTCGTTTTCTTAGCAGAAGGATTTATTACCTCGAGTCGTTTACGTAGCCATTTCGTCAAAACGATGTCCTTTTTATCTCCCTCTTTTGCCCACGTCGCCAAAGGAATCTCGCGGCCATAGCGTTTTTCCGGACTTTTTGAAACCAGGCAAACTTGTCCTTCGCCGGCTACCCGCAAAGTTTTATCAACAGACAAGGCCGGCACCCATTTGTCTTTTTGGAAAAGTAGACTCTTTCCTAGCGGGACCTTCACCGCAGCTCGCTTTCTTTCCCATACGCCTGCCACATTTTTGAACTCCTCGATGGTTCTGTTCTGCCTGGCTTCCCTCAATTTGGGTTGCGCCATCCGATTTCTTTCTTTGCGGGCGATGAAGTTCTCAAGACCCAATGATACCGCTTGTTCGCTGAAAAGTCGTTCGGTTAGCTTTCGTGCTGCCTCTAACGGATTTTCCCCGCGATCCTGAGCTGCCGCCATAACACCAATCAAGCTGGGCCAATCAACTTGGTTAACTCTCCGCAGCTTCAAAGCAGATGCCATATAAAGGCGAGGTTTTTCAGGAATTACCAAAGTATATCCTCGTGAATCTCGTCCACGCCGACCGGCTCGACCAAACATTTGCAAGAGCTCGTCGGGACGAACCCGATGAATATGATGACCTACGCGGTATTCCATGTCGGCAACCGCCACAGAACGCATCGAAAAATTAATGCCGGAGGCCAATCCCATGGTCGCAACCACAACTCTAAGTTGACCAGCCTTTGCCAAAGGTTCAATAACGCCGGCGCGTTGCAAATAACTGAGCCCGCTATGGTGATACGCAACGCGTGTTTTCAACAAACGCGACAATGATCGGCCGGCAAAATGTTGCTGTTCAGGGCTAAGCGTCAGGAAATCTTCTACAGAAAGCTCCTTCCCGAGTTGTTTGGCTAACATTTCAGCCGCACTTCGATGAGGGGCAAAAATTAACAACGGACCCAGATTCGCAGCCAATGCCTTGGATACTATTCGAGGCCAATAGCCACGAATCCTTGTCGGCACCTTTATTTTTAATTGCTCAATAAATACTTCCTCCTGAGGAACCGAACGTTGCATATGACGCAAAAGAATGGCGTCTCGCCCGAGACGTTTCAACCAACTCACAATATCCTGAGGATTCGAAACACTACCACTCATGATCAGAATTTGTGTTTCAGGAGGAGCCATGGCTAAGGCTAACTCATAATTCACTCCCCGAACCGGATCTCCGAGCATCTGATACTCATCTATCACCAACAAGCTTGGTCCCTTTCCGCGCAAAAAATTGCCTTTCTGAGTTTCAAGCGTGGCGACAAGAATTCGTGCATGGGGATTTTCAACCACGTCACCCGTGCAGATTCCCACATCCCATCCATGCTCACGCCATTCCATCAATTTGTCGTTCGCCAACGCTCTCGTAGGCACTGTAAATATCGCCTGTTTCTTTAACCCTTGGGAAACGAACATTTCAAAAATAAATGTCTTTCCTGCACCCGTTGGAGCGTGAACAACCACGTCGTTTCCTGCTAACAGGTGCCGCACCGCTTCCTGTTGCCACAGGTCCGGGATTAAAAGATCAGGTTGGAGGGTTGAATCCATTGAATAATTGAAGAGCACACTGGAAATATTTGACGACCGGTGCTTAATGAAGGGAATCTTCCGGGTTGCGCTTTGAAATCTCAAGAATATCCCTTGACGCAAAATCCTTTCGATCTTTACTCGGTTCGTTTTAGGGATGAGTGACTCTTTCAACCTAGATAAGCATATTCATTTATGGATCAGACTGCAGAAAACGACTCGAAAGAAAGATTGGTTGAAGTCATCAACAAGATGGGCATTCACGCCCGTCCCGCTGCTATGATTGTCCGCATATCGAACAGACATAACGCAGAAGTCTACGTCGAAAAGGATGGTGAGATGGTTAACGGTAAAAGTATCATGGGGTTAATGATGCTGGCAGCAGGCCAAGGATCTAAGCTCAAGTTCATCGCAAATGGGCCAGGCGCCCAAGAAGTTCTCGACGATATCGAGAAACTGTTCAAAGACAAATTCAACGAAGGCTAAATCATTCAAGTCCGTAAAAGGCCTCGGTATTGTTTCGAGTTATATTAGCCAGATCTACCTCTGAGACATTGAAAAGTTTCGCGCAATATTTTGCGGTCAGGGCGGTATAGGAAGGTAAACAGAGCTTCCCGCGATGTGGTATGGGAGCAAGATAAGGGGCATCGGTTTCGACCATGAGCTTTTCTATTCCTTGAGCCAACGCCGCTTCACGAACATCTTCTGCATTTTTAAAGGTGATGATTCCTGTAAAAGAGCCGCGCCCTCCCCGCTCATTTAATATCCGGATTGCTCGGACATTTTCGACGAAACAATGAAAAACAACTTTGCTCCAATTGATTTCCGCAGCATCCAGTTCCTCCATACAATCATCAAATGCACCTCTGGAATGAATGACTACGGGGCAATCCAGCTCATTTGCAATTTTCAATTGGACTCGGAAGGCGGCGACTTGAAATGCCTTTAACTCACCAGCCTTTTCTTCGTCATTTTTGGGTAAATGAAAATGATCAAGACCAATCTCCCCAAGGGCCACAGGCCGTGGCCCATCCTTTTGAAAAAAGGCTTTTAGTTGCTGAATCTGTTGCTCCCAATTTTCATCCACATTGCAAGGATGCAGTCCGACGGTATAATCAATAATTCCAGGATGCTGTGAGCTTAGATCCTGGTAGAGTTGCCAATCCTCATCACTCGTCCCTATCGTTACCAATCGATCCACACCTGCCTCGCGAGCATCTCCTATTGTTCTGTCCAATTCTTCCTTGTGGAAAAACCGATCCAGATGGCAATGACTGTCTATAATGGAGAAGGCATCCGACATACAATTCGAAACGCTGGCGAAGGGCGCAGTATAAATCAACCTTAGAAGCCATTCGAAAGGAGCTGAAATGTTCCCCGACCAATCCTCTTCAAACAATTTCAAACAGGGACCTGACGGGATAAAATAGGTCATCAAAATTCTTTGACCTCCCCTGGCAAAGCACTCTTATTAGCGACTTTCTCTTTATCAATTAATCTATGGAAAATGTTATTATTGTCGGAACAGGTTGTGCGGGCCTAACAGCTGCAATCTATACAGCTAGAGCTAACCTGAACCCGCTGGTCATCGAAGGTAATCAACCTGGTGGTCAGCTTACGACAACCTCAGAGGTAGAAAATTTCCCAGGCTGGCCTGAAGGGATCGATGGCTATTCGTTAATGGATAATTTGCGGAAACAGGCTGCGCGGTTCGGCACGCGTTTTGAAAATAACATGATTGATTCGGTAGATTTTTCCGGCGACGTAAAGATTCTCCGAGCTGGCAGCAAAACCTTCGAAGCCAAAACGGTTATCATTTCAACCGGTGCTTCACCTCGACTTATTGGTCTCGAGTCAGAAAAACGACTGTTTGGGACTGGCGGAGTTTCAACATGCGCTACCTGCGACGGCGCATTTTACCGGGGCATGGATGTGGTAGTGGTTGGCGGAGGAGATTCTGCCTGTGAAGAGGCAATCTTTCTTACGAGATTTGCATCCAAAGTTACTTTGATTCACCGTCGCGATGAATTGAGGGCTTCCAAGATTATGGCAGATCGGACGCTGGCGAATGAGAAAATCGAAATGTGCTGGGATTCTGCCGTTACCAATATCGAAGGCGTAGAGGAAAAGGCGGTTTCAGGAGTATCGGTCAAAAATCTGAAAACAGGCGAAGAAAAGACAATTCCTTGCAAAGGGGCATTCATAGCGATCGGACACATCCCAAACACCAAAGCATTCGCCGATACTTTAAAACTGGATGGTAACGGGTATTTCGTTGCTGAGGCCGGAAGTCAGGTAAAATCCAGCATTGGCGGTATCTATGTAGCAGGCGATTGTGTGGATCATGTCTATCGGCAAGCGATTACTGCCGCCGGGATGGGCTGCCAAGCAGCCATAGAAGCCGAGCGTTGGCTGGCCGAACGAGAATAAAATAGGTAAAATTTCCTGTATTTTCAGGGTATTTTCATTTTTGAGACTTTTTCTCAATTACTGGTTGCTTTTTAGAATAGTTCCAATTCCCTATTGTTACTCAGTCTCAATATCATGCCGATACTACACAATCATTTAGAAACCTTAAACCAGGCGCTGGATAAATTGGGCCTGCGTTCAACTCGCCAACGGGAAGTGGTTTACTCCGTCGTCGCTGAGGCAAAAGACCATCCTACAGCTGATGAGATTTTTGTACGAAGTCGACAGGAGATGCCTACGATTTCCTTAGCCACGGTCTACAACTGCTTGGAAACGCTTCTTGAGTGCTCACTCATTCGGCAGGTTAATTTCGTCCGTGAATCGACTCGTTATGAACCGAATTTGCAGCCTCACGCACACTTTTACTGCGACAAAACCGGCGAAGTTGTAGACGTACACCTCCCGGAAGATGTGTATGCAAGTCTCGCGAGGCTTCTTCCGCAAACCGCATCCGTTTCCAGCATCGAACTAAATTTTCGAGGGAGTATGCCCGACCACGCGATCAGCTAACTTCAACAATCACTCCTTTCTAATACTTACCACTTTGACATGAACGAATTAAAAATAGAATCGCTGAATGTGAGCATCAATGAGAAGCAGATTCTCAATAATTTCTCTTTAACCCTTCCAAAAGGTGAGGTGCACACGATCATGGGTCCCAATGGAACCGGGAAATCAACCCTGGCAAAGGCACTGGCAGGCCATGACGATTACACAATCGACTCAGGAAGTGCGACCATGGATGGCCAAGATATCTTGGCGATGGAAGTCGATGAAATCTCCAGAGCCGGTCTCTTTTTGGCTTTTCAATATCCCACAGAAATTCCCGGAGTTAGCATCGCCAATTTCATTCGTGCAGCATTAAATTCCCGCCTTCCGAAAGGAGAAGATATCGACGCTGTGGCTTATTACAAGGACCTGTATTCAGAAATGGAACGCCTGGACATAGATCGCAAGTTTACCAGTCGTTCGGTTAATGAAGGTTTCTCAGGTGGCGAGAAAAAGCGTTGTGAAATTTTACAAATGGCGATGTTGAAGCCAAAATACTGTATACTCGATGAAACCGATTCAGGGTTAGACATCGATGCACTAAAAATTGTGGCGGATGGCGTTAACCATATGCGGAGCAAAGATCGCGGCATTCTAGTCATTACCCACTATCAAAGATTGTTAAACTACATCGTGCCGGATTACGTCCATATCATGATGGAAGGCCGTATCGTAAAGAGCGGGGACAAATCCCTAGCCCTCGAAGTCGAAGAACGCGGCTACGATTGGATCAAAGAGGAACTCGCCGCAACCGTCTAACTTCAAAACCATTATGAGCACAAAAGCCGCAATAGATATTGATAGAGAAAAAGGAAATTTCAGCTACGATACTACCTACGACTACGACGCTGGCATCGGCTTGAGCAAGGATACCGTCAACTACATCACCGACGTAAAAGGTGAAGACGATTGGGTCCGCGAATTTCGCTTGAAAGCCCTGGATATTTTTTACTCCAAGCCTTTACCCACTCACTGGGCAACCAAAGACCTTGAGAATATCGACTTTGATAAATTCCGTTATTATTTATCCAAAGGACAACAACCGAGCCGCACCTGGGACGATGTACCAGACGATATAAAGGAAACCTTCGAACGTCTCGGTATTCCCCAGCAAGAACGTGCATTCCTCGCTGGGGTTGAAGCGCAGTTCGATAGTGAAGCGGCGTATTCCAGAATGAAGGACGAACTTTCCAAGGAAGGGGTCATCTTTGTCGGATCAACTGAAGGTTTGAAAAAACATCCGGAGATTTTCCGTAAGTACTTTGGAAAAGTAATTCCTACCGGAGACAATAAATTCAGTGCATTGAACAGCGCCGTATTTTCCGGCGGAAGCTTCATCTACATTCCGCCCGGTGTGAAAGTTAAACAACCACTCCAGGCCTACTTTCGCATCAACGCTGAAAACTTCGGCCAGTTTGAACGGACGCTGATCATTGCTGATGAAGGAGCTGAGGTGACTTACATGGAAGGTTGTACCGCTCCAAAATTTGAGACGACAACACTTCACTCGGCTGTAGTAGAGCTTGTTGCTCTGAAAGGTGCCAAAATTCAGTACATCACTGTTCAGAATTGGAGCTCCAACGTATTTAACCTCGTTACCAAACGCGGATTGGCTGAAGAAGACGCTGAGATCAAATGGATCGATTGCAATATTGGTTCGCGCCTAACGATGAAGTATCCCGGAGTAATCCTCAAAGGTCGAGGAGCTCGCGGGGAAGTACTTTCCATAGCCCTCGCGGGAGACGGTCAGCACCAGGATACCGGGGCCAAAATGATTCACGCCGCTGACGATACAACCAGCAACATCATAGCAAAAAGCATTTCTGTTGGGCAGGGTCGGTCTACCTACCGCGGGCAAGTCCACATTCCCAAGCACCTGAAAGGCTGCCGCAATAACACCGAATGTGACGCGCTGTTAATAAACACCAACAGCCGCACCGATACCTATCCCGCAATTACAGTCCGAGGGGATAACAATTCGGTTCAACACGAGGCGAGTGTCTCCAAGGTGAACGCGGAACAAATTTTCTATTTAATGCAACGTGGCCTCAACGAAGGAGAAGCCATGAGTCTTGCTGTTAATGGATTCATCAACGATCTAGTGAAACAATTCCCTATGGAGTACAGTGTGGAACTGAAGCGACTCATCGATATGGAGATGGAAGGGTCGGTAGGTTAATTAATCCTTGTTCAATCCATTCTAATGCAATCCATCGTTACAGTGAATAGTGAAACTGAATTTTTATCGGAGGCGGTATTCGAACACTTCCTTGCGAGACACACCGAGTTGCCTGGTTGGCTCGTGAAACAAAAAGAAAAAAGCTGGGCAGAATACTTAGCCCTGCCAGCGCCAAGTAAAAATATGGAGAGCTGGCGCTTCGCCAACGTTAAGGGCTTAGGAGTTGAAGGATTTCGACTCGCACCTTCCCTGGAATCAAGTGAAACCCATTCACTAATCGAGGCATCCAAACGTATTGGAAGCACGGCGGGGAAACTGGTATTCGGAAATGACGACCTGGTTGACGAGGTGGCACTTTCGGCAGAGTTAAGCGAAAAGGGGGTCGTATTCGAACCGCTGGAACGAGCCTTCTCAAAGCACTCAGAAATCCTTGAAGAATTCTTCATGGCGCAAGAGTCCGCCTTGGGCTCTGAGAAGTTCACAGCTTTGCACACCGCGTTGAATCGGAACGGCACGTTGTTGTTTGTTCCTGAGAATGTTGAAGTCGCACTCCCTTTCGTAAGTTACCATTGGGCAAAAGGCAAAGAGTCCGCGGTCTTTCCCCATACACTGGTTATCGCTAAAGATAATAGTAAGGTAACCTTTGTCGATGTATACGGATCAGACGACAAAGACGCTGCACAACTAGCCTGCGGAGTCAGCACCTTGTATGCGGGTCCTGGTGCAAATGTGGAATATCACTACGTGCAAAACTGGAATGAGTCATCGCTGTCTTTCAACCGACTCACCACGATTACTCAGCGCGATGCGAACATTCGTGCCTTTGGAATAAACATTGGTAGTAAACACGCACGCAGTGAAGGACACACCATCATAGACGGTGCTGGAAGCAATGCAGAACTCTTCTCGATGACCGTTGCACACGATAGTCAGGAAATGGACCAGAGAACGCTGCAGTCACACAATGCACCCAACTCAAGGTCAAATTTACTCTTTAAAAACGCGCTCCAGGATAAATCTAAAACCATCTTTTCTGGTTTAATCAAAGTCGCTGAAGAAGCGCAGCAAACCGATGCGTACCAAACCAACCGCAATCTCCTGCTAAATTCATCCGCGGAAGCTAATTCACTACCTGGGCTTGAGATTCTTGCCAACGATGTGAAGTGTAGTCACGGAGCAACCACCGGGCAAATTGACGGAGAACAACTATTCTATCTGCTCGCCCGTGGCGTAAGTAAATCTACGGCTGAAAAGCTGTTGGTGTTTGGATTCTTCGAAGAGATTCTTGAACAGATAAAGAATGAGGAATTGGCCGACTATCACCGCCAACTCGTTCAACAGAAATTTGGAAACGCTTAGCAAAAACTATTCGCAGTATGGCTGAACAAATCGTAATTAATCGCGACGTAGAAGCACGGGTTATTCCTGAAGGAAATCTACTAACCATACCTTCAGGTACTTCGGTTACGATAACCCAACAATTAGGTGGTACCTTTACGGTAGTTTCTCAATTTGGCATGAGTCGTATTGCAGGAGCCGACGCAGATGCGCTCGGACTTGATATTCCTAACGAAGCTCAGGAAAATCCTGAAAAAATTGTGGAGGCCGCAGTTTTGCAGGAAAACTCCATTTGGGAACAATTGAAAACCGTCTATGATCCGGAGATACCTGTAAATATTGTAGATCTTGGGCTGGTTTATTCCTGCGATTCAATAGAGCAGAGTAATGGAACTCACCACGTCGATGTAAAGATGACCCTTACAGCTCCAGGCTGTGGAATGGGGCCTGTCATCGCAGACGACGCACGCAGCAAGATCATGTCTCTACCAGGCGTGGCAGAAGCAAATGTGGATATCGTTTGGGATCCGCCCTGGAATCAGGACATGATTACCGAAGAAGGAAGGATGATTCTGGGCCTGGTCTAAAAAACTTATTATGGGCCATAACCGGTTGGCTTATCCAAATCCGGGAAATCTGCCTACTAATTCAGGTTATTGTAGACCTTGAAGGAAATAAGCCACCCATTGAGACTCGAAAACCTGAAGAGGTTTGAGCTGTTAAAAGTGTTCATAGGCTTGAGTTTTTAGAAAACTGGTAAACCTTGGGTATCGAACTCTTAAATAAAGTCCAGATTCCACTGGAATTTTCGCAAATACCGGTTTTGATACCTACCTATGTCTGAAGAACAAGAATCAAAAAGTCCGACTCCATTAACGGAGATTGTGCAAAAGAAATTTTTAGAAGAGCGAAAGCTATTCCTATGGACCGACGTAAACGAAAAGTCCGCAAGGGAGGTAACCGAGAAATTACTTTTTCTTGAGTGGAGTGACCCGGGCAAGGAGATAACATTCTATATCAACACTCCTGGTGGCAGCATCACTGCGGGCATGGCGATCTATGACACAATGAAGTTGATAACTTCACCGGTTAAAGTGGTCGTAACAGCATTGGCTGCGAGTATGGGCTCCATTCTTCTTTGCGGTGCTCCCAAAGGCAGTCGCTTACTTTATCCTCATGCACGGGTTCTAATTCACCAACCCCTAATTCAGGGACGCTTTCAAGGACCAGCCGTTGACATCAACATTCAGGCTCAGGAAATGGAACGTACCCGAGAAGAGCTGAACAAGATTTTGGCAGAAGCTTCCGGACAAAGTCTTGAGAAAATAACTGAGGACACAGACCGAGATTTCTATATGAATGCTCAAGAGGCCATCGCCTACGGTCTTGCAGATGCAATCGTAGAAGGCGTTTAGTTATTCTTTTGCTTGGCGGAGTCTTCCGCAGGTTTGGTAAGCATTTCCAACTCCTTGTTCCAGCTCGAGAGCATCTCAGCTTGCTGATACTTTTCAGCGGACTGCACGCCTCGTTTGAGTAACTGCAATTTAAGCTGCCGCTTCGATTGGGTTCGCTTCAGTAAGTTTTCGAACAAGGCTTCCGCTTTCTTCGGGTGTCCAAGTTCAAAAAAGCCTTCTGCGATATCAAGCAGGATGCCCCAATTTCGAGTTTCGTCAGAGGAAGGTTGATTTATTGAACTTAGAAAATCGTAGGCCTTTTCACGATCATCCAATTCGAGGTAGTATTCATACAACCACAAACCAGTCGAGAAGTGTTGCGATTCTGCATGCTGGAAAAGAACCGCCTTATAAGCGGACTTGTCTCCGGCTTTACGGGCTTTATTCGCTGTTCTTAGAATATCGTATTCATTTTTGGGCGACATTTTAAGACCTAAGGGAGGTTGGTAAAGGGGGTCTCCTATAAACACACCCATCCAACTAAGACCGGCGATAGAATATAACGCAGCTTCACCGGTGGACATCCCTTTAAACAATGCATCCATAATTAGGTGAGGCTGGTGGGTCAGTCCTAAATATGGTTCCGAGGTATTGCCAAAAGTTGCAGTAACTCCTCGAGCCACAAACGGACCCAACCAGTATTTGCTTCCCGTCCTTATGGTCGAAGCAGAATAGCTATGGATATGCAGCGCGATAGCACCAACAGGGAATTTGAAATCATAATGCGTGAACGGCCCATCAATCGCGCTTGAATACCATCCAAAGTAGAATAGAGGTTCGTCAAATCGATCTACCAGGTTGAACCGTTCTTCTTCCCGGTTTGCTTCAACATCGTAACCGTTTGCGTTAAATTTATCAACCGTGTCTTCCAACCATTTATCTCCCGCCTCATGTGGTCCTTTGATATCTACGTAGGCTCTCCCAGCGATTCCCTCGCTCTCAGCCAAGATTGCATTATCGATCAAGGCAGTGGCTGATTCGTAGGATGGCCCATCCAAACGACCAATAACCAAAGGTTTTAGATCGAATAAATTTCTGGGTTCAGTACGGCTAAAAATCGGATTGGCGTAAAAGCCATCGATAGCAGCTTTTGGAAATGGCAACAGTGCTAATTCAGAATCGACGGAGGACCGGTTGGTATAAAATTGAAGTTTCTCTTTGGGATATGCGTCTTTGGCGGGGAGCCGGTCCGGATCATTTTGAATCCTGAGGGGCACGCCTATGCAAATCACCAATGCCTCAATTTTATGCGATTCAATTAAGGCGATTTGACGGCCCACCGCGTCTTTTCGTTTAGATCCGAAACCGTCCATCCAATTGGCCTCCAGCAGCCAGGTCATCAATGGATTATATAGTTTTTCTAAATATACATCCCAGGAAATATTCTCATCGGGTGGTAAATCCAGGTGAACGATATTCTCAATAGGCACATCCCGCTTGAGAGCATAATAGTAACCTAACTCTATTGATTCATGGTCGGAATGATTCACCAAAATCACCACGTTTTTCGGATCAATCGCTGCCCCCTGTAACCACCAGAAGCAGCAGGCTGTCAGAATCATACGAACCGCCTTCATACACTATGAAAGATTAATTTTGCGAGTTTGATTCCTGCCCAAACAGCCAACAAGCACACCACGAATGAAAGAAGGATATTGGAGAAGGCTCCCAAGAAATTTCCTCCCTCCAGTTGCTTGAAAGTTTGGAGACTAAATGTGGAGAAGGTTGTGAATCCGCCGCAAAAACCAATCACCACAAAACCGCGTGAATGTTCAGCCCAATCGGCAGTTATTGATTCATGACCGATGACCAGGCCGATGATTAGGCAGCCAGAGACATTCGCTAACAATGTAGCCCAAGGGAAATCGGACTTGATACTTATGGCAAACAAAGCGCGTAGAATCGACCCTATGGCACCTCCCAAACCAATCCAGAATAGTCCGATAAGGCTCATAGTCAGGCACCAGGATTTGAAATCCGTGATAGCGTTTTATGATAGGTAGTAATTCCTTGCATAACAGCTTCGGCCAATCGAGTGCGATAGCTTACCGTTTTTATCTTTTTAGCCTCTTCGAAGTTACTGAAAAATCCCCCTTCGACTAAAAATCCAGGGCATTGTAAATCGATCATCATAGAAAACCGGGCCTTTTTAAGCCCACGGTCAACACCGCCCAGGGTTTTGATCATTTGCCTCTGAACATAAAAACCTGACAACGTGCTCCAAGGATCGTCCCTATTTGCTGGAAAAGCTTTTCGGTCCTCGTCCACCAATCGGCTGCGAGCCGTGGAAGGCTGATTTTTAGGAGTGAAGGTATAAGTCTCAATTCCATGTACTGATCTCGACTCAACTGCGTTGAAGTGCAAACAGACAAAAAGATCGGCCTTCATTTTGCTGGCGAAAAGTGGCCGATTCCCATTTTCAACCGTCTGATCGGTTGTCCGGGTGAGATATACACGGTAACCTCGAGACTCGAGCAGCTGTTGAAGACGTTTTGAAAGATCAAGGGTCATATCCTTCTCGATCATCCCAAGGGCATTGTTTATGCAACCAGGATTTTTTCCCCCATGCCCTAGATCGATGACAATGGTTTTTAGGCTCGGGACATCGGTAAACACCTGCGGTGTGAGTAAGGGTTTTATGGCCTTATCGAAATCATGGGTGGATAGAAACAATCTACCCTGGTGTAGGGCTACCGCGTAGCCCAGGTAGATTTTGTAATTATTGAGCAACAATAAGCGACTGTCCTGTTTAAACCGAACTTTAGTCCATTGACTGGAAAATACTCCATCCTTCAGGTCATTTGAGAGCTGATATTTCATACCCAACGCACCGGCGACTTTAGCCAAGTCAACATAAGGAGTATTGTATAAAGTGAAATCGGGCCTGGTTGGTGGCGGATCTCCAAACGAGCTCAAAGAAAAAGATGCACACCCTGACAGGCCCAGTAGCCAATCTCGCCTACTTACCAAATGCCTAAACGTTGTATCCATAAATCAGGCTACAACCTCAGGAGACTATGCCTCCTCCTCTTTGGCTTCCTCAATTTTGTTGAACTTATATACTCGATCCTTTTCAGGTAACGGCGAAAGCATTGTGCTGATCATTCGTCCTGACAGTCGTGCCTCGGAATCTTGATGCCCCATATGCTTTAACTCGGTCACAGCACGATTGATCGCTGCAAAACCGAGGTCTTTATGCTCCATTTCCCGACCACGGAACATAAGGGATAATTTTACCTTGTTCCCTTTTCCGAGAAATTCCTCGGCATGCTTGATCTTGAACATAAAGTCATGCTCTTCAATACGAACGCGGAATTTTATTTCCTTAACCTTACCCGAAGAGGTTTTCTTTGTCTTACTCTCCTTCTCCTTCTTGGATAACTCGTATTGAAATTTTCCAAAGTCGAGGATACGGCAGACGGGAGGACGCGCGGAGGGAGAAATCTCTACCAGATCCAAGCCTACTTTCTTCGCAATTATTAGTGCTTCAGCAGGAGTCATGATACCGATTTGTTTGGAATCGGGACCGATTACCCGAATTTCTCGGGATCGAATTTTATCATTCTTACGAATTTTAGGAACATAGTTCCTTTTTGGACGAGAGCCTTTTCTTGGCATTAAGAGTAAACCTTGGTTAAATTAGGCAAGTGTTCGGCAACTGAGTGAACGCTTCGGAAACTTATAGACATATTCCTCCAATCAGCCATTAGCTGTTTTGGACGAGATTGTTTACGAATGCAGTTACCATATCTAGTTTCAATCAATCAGAGAATAATTGAGAGTTTGGGATTCAAGCACGTATAAATCGCGGTTTGCAAGCGCATTAAAGCCCCCTTCAAACACTAAAACTTTCGCCACAAGAGCAGCTGGATTTCGCATTCGGATTTTCGAACTTAAAGCCTCCAGCTACCAAAGCGTTCGAATAATTAAGAACCGTTCCCCGAAGATAAAGGGCGCTTTTTGAATCGACCACCACCTGAGCTCCTGAAGATTCGACCATTATATCTCCTCGCTTGAAAGAATCGACAAATTTCAACTTGTAGCTGAGTCCATTACAGCCGCCGCCAGAGATCTTAACACGCAGCATGCTGTTGTTGGAATCTCTGGTAATCAGTTCGTTGACTTTTTCAGCTGCAGTGTCGGTAAGTTTGACAAGTCTTTCATTACCCAGGCGTACGCCTTCTGGAAGAGTGGTATTCATTAAGATTAGGCACCAATGTACCTATTCCAGACCAGAATCAAGTGGAATAGGTAATAAATTCGGGTTCTTAATTTAATTTTCACTTTCGCCTTGGCCTAAAGTTGAAGAATTAAACGCCACTAATCGTCGAGCGACTTCCACAGCATGGGAGAAACTGGAAGAATGAGCAACTCCCTTACCTGCAATATTAAAACCGGTCCCATGGTCGGGGCTCGTTCGAATAAATGGTAGCCCCAAGGTCACATTAACAGCTTGGTCAAACTCTAGGGTTTTTATCGGAATGAGACCTTGGTCATGATAAAGAGCTACAACAACGTCAAACTCACCTTGGACAGCCCGCCAAAATAGAGAATCTGCGGGAAGCGCATTACTAACTCCTGGGTGCTTTTCGCGGAGGTCATCCAATAAAGGATCGATCCACTCCTGTTCTTCTAGGCCCAATAACCCCGCCTCGCCCGCATGCGGATTGAGGCCACAGACACCAATTCGAGGCTCCGAGCATCCGTAAGCTCTCGCCAAATGATCGGCGTGAGAAACCGCCCGGATTAGGCTTACAGGGCTCAATGCCTCAAAGACGTCATGCAATGCAACATGCCAGGTCGCCAATACAATTTTGAGTTTTTTCCCAACAAAACACATGCCAGGAACCCCACCCCATTGTGCCGCAAAATACTCGGTCTGCCCTGGATGATCGAAACCAGTATTTTTAAGGAGTTCCTTGCTGACGGGTCCAGTGACTGCTCCAGAACACTTACCTTGCGAACAACAAAGCGCAGCCTTCATTAAGGCATCTCTGGCAATAAGGCTTCCCTCACGATTAGGCTCGCCGGCTACCGCTTGATAATCGGCAAACCCAAGGCCACGACCAGAATAACCTAGTTTCCTGAGTGTTTCGACCCAAATTTCCGGCCCAAAAAATACAAAGCCCTTTCGATCGCCTTCAAAGGCTTTAGCCCACTCAAGTATCACTTCAGGGCCCACGCCCGCAGGGTCGCCACTGGTTATGGCCAACGGGAGTTTGGACAATTCACTACCTTCACTCATGATGCGTTGCTTATTTAAACAACTCCAATTGAGGTTTCCCGAGCATATCGTAGTTTTTCAATATCCGTAACACCTGCAAAATCTCAGATTTCTGGTAATTCCGATTAATTTCAATTTTGGCCAAAATATCCAGAAGCATGGATCGAAAGGAAATAATACCATCTACTCCTTTTTCCTGTAGCAATTGAATGCTTTGCTCACGGTAAGGATTTTCAGTAGGCAAGCCGGGTAGGACCAGAATTTTCATCAATTCGTCCCTGGGTTCCCCGTTTCGATTTTGACCCTTCGCCGAATCTTCGAAGAAAAGGTCACTCACCTTCTTTACTACTGTCTTTTCCAGGAATCTAAATATTTCGGGGCTACTTTTAAGCATGGCAGGGGTGAACCGCAAGGTATGCCACCCTTTCACCACTACGACAGCCTTATGAATGAATTTCAGCTCGCTGGGAAATAGCATAAAGTCCGGTTTTCTTGAATTCGGATCAAAGGATGGATTGTAAACAAGTAGGTCCACTTCTTCGTCCGTTGTCTTCTTGCGGGACTGAACTTGGTATTTGCGTAGCTGCCGAACAAGAAATCCATTCTGTTCGAAATACTCACGCACAATACTTTCATCTACGGATGACATACAAAATAGATACCTCAGGTTTCAGAAAAATTGCCATCTAAAAACAGCCTGCCCTTCGTATGAAGAATTCCCCTACTCTGCGGCTCCATACTTAAGAAGAATCTCCACCACAAGTTCAGTTTCTACCTCGGGGATGGTGTAAGCTTGACCTATACTTTTCATCCCCACAAAGCGCAAAGTGCCTCGATCCACTTTTTTGTCCCGCAGCATGGCCGCCAATAAGTCGTTTACCGCCAAAGGAGCTTCTAATTTTGTAGGCAGCGAATAGCGGCTAATTAACGTCTGAATGCGCTCAACATCCTGCTGGGACAAGTTTCCCAAGCGCAATGAAAGCTCACCAGCCATCACAAGGCCAATCGCAATGGCCTCGCCGTGCATGTACTCTCCGTATCCAGAAACATTCTCAATCGCATGACCGAATGTATGACCCAGGTTCAGCAACGCCCTTCCTTCCGAGGAAGCTTGCTCCTTTTCATCCGCTTGCACAACTGCAGCTTTTATCTCGCAGTTACGACGAATAATATCGGGAAGCTCCGGATGTTCAGCGTGCAACACATCCAGTTGTTCCAGTCTTTCGAACAACGACAGGTCATAAAGCATTCCGTGCTTGATGATCTCTGCCATGCCTGAATTAAAGTCACGCTTGGGAAGTGTAGTTAGGAAGCCAGTGCTAGAGTAAACACCTTGAGGCTGGAAAAATGCACCCACAAGATTTTTGCCAGCATTTATATTAATTCCGGTCTTACCTCCCACTGAACTGTCCACCATGGAAAGTAGGGTTGTGGGCACTTGGTAAAAATCGATTCCACGCAGATAACTAGCCGCCGCAAATCCTGCGAGATCACCAATCACTCCACCGCCAACAGCAAAAAGGCAGGACGAACGATCCAGTTTATGGTCGGCAAGAAAATCATAAATACGAGCCAGCTGCGAAATGCTCTTCGTGGTTTCCCCGGCTTCCAAAAGGAGGACAGGACCAAGCAATTTCATACTTGCAAGGAAAGTCGGTTGCATTTCACCAAAACCTGAATCAACGACAAAGGCGCATTTCCGTTTGTTTTCGGTCAAGGTCGAGGCTCTTTCCAAAACACCCGCCCCTGCCTCTGCACCAATCCAAATGGTGTAGCTTCGGTCGCCTAATTCGACGTCTACAGATGTTTCATGCCAGCTCATTCAGTCTCATCCTCCTGTAGACCAAAAACCGCTGAGACATAATTATCAATCGTGAAAGGTTGCAGGTCATCGGGTTGTTCGCCTAAACCAACGAAGTAAATGGGGATTTTTAGTTCACGGTAAATACCGACCAAAGCGCCCCCACGACTCGTTCCATCGAGCTTGGTTATGATAAGACCTGTCAGGTTGATAGCTTTATGGAATGTCCTTGCTTGCTCTATTGAATTGGAACCCAGGCTACCATCAACAACGAGCCAGCGGTGATGAGGAGCCGATTCATCTTTCTTTTTTAACACTCGGATTATTTTTTCCAACTCACCCATCAGGTGGCTCTTATTATGCAAACGGCCGGCCGTATCTAGAATCACCAGATCATGGTTACGACTTTCTGCGGCCTGATAGGCGTCAAAAGCGACCGACGCTGCATCAGCTCCGTGCTTACTTGAGATCAAATCGATTTCCAAACGATCGGACCAGGACTTGATCTGCTCGTTTGCAGCTGCTCTAAACGTGTCGCAGGCCGCCAACAAAACAGACCGACCGTCTCCTTTGTAGAGATGGCCCAACTTTGCGGTGGTGGTGGTTTTACCGGAACCATTGACTCCCAGAAGCATGATAACTTCACGGAGTGGAGTTTCGTCTGCAAACGTGCCTTCCGCACCTTCTAAAACTCGTCGAAGCACGCGAGCACCTATCTCAGCCGCATCCAGACCTCTCAGCTCTTTGTCTGATTTGAAAGTCGATTGGATTTCCTGAATGATTTCTTCAGTTGTCTCTACTCCAAAATCAGCACCGTAAAGAGCCTCCTCCAAAGCATCGATAGAATCAGGATCGAGCTTTTTCCTGCCGAAGATACCTCCAACAGCGCCAAATAAAGATTGGGTGGTCCGGGCAAAGCCCGACTTGAATTTCTTAAAAAGTCCAAACATGCGAAAACTACTCGATTACAGTTCTGTCGCTTCTCTCAAAGGGCGTTGAATGGTGCTCTTCATTTTGTCCAAAATGCCGTTGATGAAACGTTTTGAGTCCGGGCCTGAAAACTCTTTGCTCAGTTCTATCGCCTCATTGATCGAAACTATGGGCGGAATGTCCAATCGCTTTTGTAGCTCGAAGATTGCTAACCGGAGTATGGAAAGATCCATTTTAGCTATCCGGTCAAAATCCCAGTTTTCCGCATAAGTTTTAATTACCTCGTCCACCTCATCAAGATTCTCGAGGACGCCATGAATCAACTCCTCGGAGAAAGCATAATAATCACGCTCCCGGTCTTTGCCGGAAAAAAATAAGGACAATTGATCCACCAAATCATCCGGCGGATTCAAGCTACACGCATAGAGGAACTGCAAAGCAGCAATTCTGTTTTCGCGTCTTCTAGGCGTCTTGCTCATCTGCGGAAATATAGTGATTTTTCAACTTGGCCATCTCGAGAGCGGCCTCGCCAAATTCAAGGCCACGATTGATTTCTCCTTGGGTTCGTTCAATAGCTTGCTCCGGTGTATCAGCAACGACAATACCATTAATTACAGGTATCAATTCGTTTAACGTAATCATCTGCAGAGCATCGGATGCGCTCTGGGCAACCACTTCAAAGTGGACCGTTCCACCTCGAAGGAGAACTCCAAGCGCAATACAGCAGTCGAATTCACCCGTCCCGGCGAGAACTTGAATACCCCAGGGGACTTCGTTCGATCCCGGAACACGCATCACGCTTATATTCTCTTCTCGTACGCCGGATTCCCGGAGTTTCTTTAGCGTATTTTCCAATAATGCCTCTACGGCCTCAGGATTAAAGCGCGAGCAAACTACGCCAAAGGAAAATGGACTTCCATCGATAGGATCGTAATCAGGTTTATAAGTGCTCATCAATTCAAAGAAGTTAAAACGCGTTTAGGTCAGTGGCACTTGCTCAACAATTTCAAGATTGTAACCTTCGAGGGCTACAACTTTGCGTGTCGTACTGGACAACAATCGAATCTTTTTTAAACCAAGCGCTACCAGGATTTGAGCACCAATTCCAAAATCGCGGAATCCCATTCGCGAAGATCCCAATTTGCCTTGTTTGAAATCCATTCCTCCATGGGGTTGTTCCATGTAAAGAAGCACTCCGCTTTCCTCTTCTGAAAGTCGTTTAAAAGAAGCGGATAGATTCTTCAATCCATCGCCGCCTTCTTCACGAAAGACATCATCGAGTAGATTCTCGCTTTGAACACGCACTAAAGTTGGATTCCTTGAGATGGTTCCTTTTACAAACGCCATATGGTGCCGCTGATCCACCAGACTGCGGTAGACCACTAAATTGAACTCGCCGAATTCAGACTTGAATGGTCGCTCGGCTACCTTCTCCACCAACTTGTCCCGCTGATGACGATACTCGATCAAGGAAGCGATGGATATCAGGGGCATATTAAAACGCTTCTTAAACTTCACCAAATCGGGGAGTCGGGCCATAGTCCCGTCCTCATTGACCACTTCACAAAGGACACCCGCAGGAAACAAGCCAGCAAGAGCCGCCAGGTCTACGGCAGCTTCGGTATGACCACTACGCTCCAACACGCCGCCTGGACGAGACCTCAGTGGAAATACATGTCCTGGTTGCACAAAGTCATTTGAAGTACTTTGACCACTTGCCAACAATCGAATCGTTTCAGCCCGGTCGAAGGCACTTATTCCGGTTGTAATCCCCTCGGCCGCATCCACCGAAACGGTGTAGTCGGTACGGTAGGATTCACGGTTGTAAGGAACCATGGGATTAATCCCCAGACGCCTGAGTTGAGGTTCGGAACACGGGACACAAACGACGCCACTGCAGTAACGAATCATCATGTTTACCAACTCAGGAGTCGCCTTCTCGGCGGCGAAGATGAGATCTCCTTCGTTTTCGCGATCCTCATCGTCGGTAACAATAACTATTTTGCCAGCCGCAATGGCAGCAATAGCATCTTCCACCGGATCAAAGGAATCCTGTAAATTTTCGGACATAACAGTTTAAAAAGTGAGGACCAGACTCTTCACTAAATGTCTGTCTTGGCCAGTATAAACATTTAGAAGTTGTTTTCGAAAAAAGGCAGATCCATAACAAGCCTAAATCATGACCGGAGGCGACTTGACTAACCCAATTGCAGAAGACCAAAACACCATTTTTAAAGACCTGAGCGAACGCATTGGTGAAGACGCTTTAAAACGTCGCATGGCTAAACAAGCACAGCAAGAAAGCAAGCAGGTATTCCAGGGGAAGAATTTGTTTAATCCGGACAGGATACCTTTCTTTTTCGAAATCGTCCGATTTTGTCTTAGAATAACAGGATTGTACGACAAAGGCCGACGTCATTTTCTCGATGTGCGAATAGTCACCAATGAGATTTTTTTTGATAACTTACCGCCGGAATTAGATGGATTAAAATTACTGCAAATTTCGGATTTGCATCTCGATCTTGAGCCGGAATTGACGCCGGTCATTGTGAAACTTTTGGAAGGTGTAAGCTATGATGTCGCCGTGGTAACAGGTGATTATCGAGACGATACCAAAGGAAGCATTACCGACTGCTTAAAATACATGGAGCATATTTGCGGAGCTATGAAACAACCCGTTTATGGGATCCTGGGAAATCATGATCCCATCGAACTAGTGCCTGCCTTAGAAGAAATGGGGCTTCCAATGCTTATGAACGAAACGGTTATCTTCGAGAAAAATGGCGGGAAATTGTTTATCTCAGGTATCGATGATCCTCATTATTACGAAGGTGATGATTTTGAAAAACTGCGGGGAACCGTCCCTGAAGGAGCGTTTAGCATTCTGTTATCACATGCACCAGAGACGCATATACAAGCTGCGGAACTGGGATACGATTTTGTGTTAGCCGGTCATACCCACGGAGGACAGATTTGTTTGCCCGGGGGCATCATTGTAATTCATAATGGCGATTGCCCAAGCTACATGCTAGCGGGAAACTGGCGGTATAAATCCCTAAAAGGATACACCTCCCGCGGATCTGGAGGTTGTCGGCTACCTATACGCTTTTTTTGCCCTCCGGAAATAACGGTCCATATTCTTCGAAAAACGAAATAGCACTTAAGGTCTAGCAACGACCGCTTCCGGTAACCACGTGTCCAATACCGTTTTAAAGTCGGATTTTCGCACGGGTTAAAAACCTATTAGAATGGAAGAAATGATTTCGTGTAGCGAAAATCTACTTAGAATCCCCAAGTACATACTCCCTTAACTCAACTTTAAAGCGTCCAACACTCACCGCACTGGACATTTTAACGATCAATTTATGTTTGTCGTTTGAAAACCAGATGTCCATGGACGCGTCTTTGCTTTTGCTGAAAATTCCACCGAGGTCTTTTGTATCAGGTACCACACGAAGGCAATCAAACTGCCCTGCCTTAACTTTAATACTCTCCTCTCCGGCCACAACAATGTCTGCTTTCAGGCTTTTTTTCCCATCGGTTACCGGCACGCTTATATGCTCACCCAGGGCAAATTCACCCATCCTGAATGCAAAAAGTACCGAGAATGGATCGTGGCAGCCCTCGGGTATGCTAATGGGGGCCAACTGATCATCGAAGTTTTTATACTGAGCGGTCTTGTTATCCCAATCAAAGGTTACAGTTACTTCACGCTTTCGACCACCTTCGCTCTGACTTTTCATGTAACTTAGCGATTGGGTCACTTGGGCATTCGTACAGCTTTCGATGCGATTTCGAACACTATAAAAAGTGTCCGCCCAAGAGGTCGTTCGAACTAAAATAATAAACTTTAAATCCCCAAGATCTTTTTCACCCGGTTCTTCAACTATTAGCTCGGCCTCTCCAACCTTAAAAAATCCCCACTTTATATCGTAAAGAAAATGGTCCCCTGCATTGAAAGGCCTTTCATCTCCTACCTCGGCGGTCACCCAGCTTGGTAACATGAACAACACCGCCAACACCAGTGGTGTCATCCGCACCTTGTCGTAGGGGAAATTTAAAACTACGCGTGTTTTGGAGAATGGCATACGCATCTACGACTAGCTTTAGAAGTTGGAGTTCCCACAGCCCTGTGGGTCAACTGATCTTCACGGGCTCCAAATTCCATATTTCCTTTGAATATTGGTGAATGGTGCGATCTGAAGAAAACTTTCCAACCCGTGCAGTATTCAGAACAGCCATACGTGCCCACCTTTCCTTGTCACGAAATGCCTTATCAACTTCCTTCTGCGCACTTAAGTATGCCTCGTAGTCTGCCATGACAAGAAATGGATCTCCGCCATCGAGTAAACTGTGGCGTAGCGGAGATAAAACTCCTGGTTCATGAGGCGTGAACGAGTCACTCCCAAGCCAATCGACAATATTGCGAAGCTCCTGATTCTTGTAGTACGGGTCGTAGGGATTATATCCTTTTTTTCTGAGAGCTTCTACCCCTTCAACAGTTAGGCCAAAGATGAAAATGTTTTCTTCCCCGACTTCCTCGAGGATCTCCACATTTGCCCCATCGAGCGTTCCGATCGTAAGCGATCCGTTCAAGGCAAGTTTCATATTTCCAGTTCCGGAAGCTTCCTTGCCAGCGGTTGAAATCTGTTCGGATAAGTCGGATGCTGGAATTATTTTTTCACTCAACGATACTCCATAATTGGGAATAAAAACCACTTTGATCCGATCCTTAACGCGGGGGTCGTTATTAATCACCTTCCCGACAGAATTTATGGCTTTAATGATTGTCTTGGCCAAGTAGTAACCAGGTGCAGCCTTTGCTCCGAAAATAAATACCCGAGGCACCATATCATAATCCGGATCATGCAGTATCCGGTAATACAATGTAAGAATATGAAGTAAGTTCAAATGCTGTCGTTTGTATTCATGCAGGCGTTTGATTTGCACATCGAATAATGCATCCGGGTTTACGTCGATATGACAAAGACGCTTGATGATAGCTGCCAGCTCGACCTTGTTCTCCCGTTTTATTTCCATAAACTTCTTCTGGAAATCTGGATCTTTAGCGAACGGTCCAAGTTTTTGTAACCTATCGAGATCGGATGGCCAATCCTTTCCAATTTTCTCGGAAATCAAGTTAGAAAGCCTAGGGTTACAAGCTAACAACCAGCGGCGGGGTGTAATCCCATTGGTCTTGTTGTTGAAGCGGTCCGGATAGAGCTCAAAGAAGTCTTTGAGAATATTCTTTTTCAAGAGATCTGTATGGAGGGCAGCAACGCCATTCGTACTATGGCTTCCTATCACGGATAAATGAGCCATTCGAATCATCTGAACATCGCCTTCTTCGATAATCGACACCGCGGATTTTTTAGCATCGTTTCCAGGCCATTTTGCCTCCACTTCGATATCCAGAAACCATTGATTGATATCGTAGATCAACATTAAGTGACGCGGTAAAACCTTCTTGAGTAAAGGAACACTCCACTTTTCGAGTGCTTCTGGCAAAAGTGTGTGGTTGGTGTAACCAAATGTTTTAACAATGATATCCCAAGCCTGACTCCACTCCATTTTTTCTTCGTCCAAAAGGATACGTAACAATTCAACAATAGCCAATGCAGGATGTGTATCGTTCAACTGTATCGCCGCCTTATCTGAGAATTGGGCCCAACCAGAATGGCTTAATTTATATCTGCGAATGATATCCTGCAACGAGCAACAGACGAAGAAATACTGTTGTACTAAGCGAAGCTCTTTTCCACTTTCGGTAGAATCGTTTGGGTAGAGCACTTTGGATATGGTTTCGCTCACTGCCTTCTCCTGAACTGCTTCCACGTAACCTCCTTGGTTGAAGGTATCGAGATCAAACTCTTCCGAAGACTTACAAGCCCAGAGTCGTAAAAAATTCACTGTTTCCGCCCCGTATCCACAAATGGGAATGTCAAACGGGACGCCAACCATCGTTTTAGGATTAACCCAAACAGAAGTGGGATTTCCAAAATTGTCAAAATGCGTCTCTACTCGACCGTACAAATTTACTTCCATGGAATACTCAGGGCGAACGACTTCCCATGGATTCGCAAACTGCAACCAATTATCTGGATGCTCCACCTGGTGACCGTTTACAAACTCCTGCCGAAAAAGCCCATACTCGTAGTGAATACCGTAACCAATGGCTGGATAATCCAGGCTCGCCAACGAATCTAAAAAACACGCGGCTAAGCGACCGAGGCCACCATTGCCGAGACCCATGTCGGGTTCCTCTTCACGAATTTCATCCAGATTGTATCCCAACTCCTGCAACGCCTGGCGTGCTTGACCTTCCAAACCGGTATTGAACAAATTGTTGTTCAACAGGCGCCCCATCAAATACTCGAGGGATAGGTAATATACACGCCGAACATCTTTTTCGTAATGCGTCTCCTGCGTAATGATCATACGCTCAAGAATCCGGTCCCGCACAGCCATGCAGGTGGAAACCCAGTAATCACGATTCCCTGCGCTGTTTAGATCGCGCGCCAAAGTATATTTGAGATGATTTAGTATGGAGGTTTTCAGACCATCCACCGTATCATCCGTATTAAAATGAAATCCGTTCTTGGCTTTGCTATTTTTAGTTTTTGCCTTGGTGACACTCATATTCTTTGCCATTGAAACTCTAATTATTGAGTTTGGTGAAGACTTGAAAATCCAAGTCCTCGAGTTTTTGAAGGTCCTTATTAAAGTGAAGGTAATGGATGACGAGCACCAAAACCTATTAATTCAATCGAGTTTTTCATACTTTTTATGAAAGAATTCCTCAAAATCGCAGGATTACTTCATAAATCGACGATCTAGCTCATTAAGGCCAATCTCAAAATAAGTCGGTTTTCCCAGGGGACTAATAAGCGGATTCTTGCATTTGAATAGCTGAGATACCAACCCAACCATTTCACCCTCACTGACCGAATCGTCCAAGCGAACCGATTTCATGCAAGCCAGTCGGGCAATCTTATCAAAAGCTTCCACCGGCTTATTTTTCCGCAAAGTTCCGTCTTTCATCATACCAACCAAGTCTACGATTAAGGACTCAGCCTGCTCGGGAGTCGTCCAGACGGGCACCGCCTCAATTCGGAAAAAATTGCGCCCAAACTCGGAGATTTTAAAGCCGCTTTGGTTTAAAAAATCCAGATTCTCCAACATCAGCGAGGCTCCCAAAGCATCGAGTTCCAGGGGGACAGGAAGAAGCAATTGCTGTGCGGGCACTTTTTCGTGGAGGTACTGTGCATCCAGTTCTTCGTACAAAATGCGTTGATGCGTCGCTCTTCTATCCAGCACGATGATCCCTTTTGAGGAGTCAAAAACTGCGAGTCCTCTTTTTACATGGCCGACAAATTTCCACTCCAATTCCCAGGATTTTTCTGGATTCTCTGGTTTCGTTTTAGGGAGTGTTCCTGGGCGAATTACGGTCGCGTTTGAGGCAAGGGCGGGAGTTGTTCGGGATGGAATAGTTGCGGCTGGCTTTACTAAGCTGCCGCCTGCGACCACAGGCTCAGGAATCAGTGTTGATTTAAATTCATCCGAGGTTTTTCCTGTGATATTCGCGGGCTTATTCTGCTCGGTGGCCGCGCGCAGTCGCTCCAACAAGCTCCGAATGATAAAACCCCTTACCCGAGCAGCGTCGCGAAAACGAATCTCGCGTTTCGAAGGATGCACATTTACATCCACAGCCGCAGGATCGAGCTCTAGAAATAAAAATGCGATCGGGTAACGGCCACGTGGTAAATAGGAGTGATAGGACTCCAACAAAGCCTGGTTTAGCGTGGGGCTAGTAACTGGTCGATTATTTACGATGGTGATCATCTCGTGTCGGGTTGATCGCCCCCTACCTGGCAAGCTGATCAATCCATGCAGACCAAAACCAGGTTCTGCCATTTCCACTGTTACCAAGCCGTCTGCGATCGAGTTTCCGAAGATTTCCAGCACGCGATCTTTTAACGAAGGACAGGCAGGCGAATTAAACAGAAGACGCCCGTCTTCAATAAGTGTAAACGCTGTTTCAGGATTCGCGATCGCGTAAATCCGGGCGAGCTGGATGATATGGGCAGCTTCTGTTGAATCAGCCTTAAGAAATTTACGCCGGGCGGGCACCGAATTAAAAAGATGAGAAACCTCGATCCGAGAACCCGTGGGCATGCCACACTCTTTGACGTGGACCAGTTTGCCCCCGTTGATCATCAATTCAGTACCACCATCGGTCTCCTGGGGCCGGCTTCGCAGCTGAAACCGCGACACACTCGCGATCGATGGAAGGGCCTCCCCGCGAAACCCAAACGAAGCAATCCTTAGCAAATCTTCAGCAAGCCGAATTTTACTGGTCGCGTGACGTTCGATAGACAAAAGTGCCTGATCCTTCGTCATCCCACAACCATTGTCTTCAATGCGAATATAAGATCGGCCCCCGTTTTTAAATTCAATTTCAACTCGTGTGGCTCCCGCATCCAAACTGTTTTCCAAGAGTTCCTTAACGACAGCAGCCGGGCGCTCAATCACTTCGCCAGCAGCAATTTGATTGGCAACTTTATCAGGTAAAACTCGGATTTCGGGCATGAGAAGTCAGTGTGGGAAATCAGGAGGCTAAGCTAAAGCATTTTCTAATTTTTCCTGGCAATGGCAAATAATCAGAATGGACAAGGTATAAATAAATTGTTTGGATAAGAAATATTGTCCTCAAAGAACATTTCAAGATGTTCAAAAATTTTGCAGTCACACCCCACATGAGAGAATTTCAAGTAACCATTCCGGAAACACTTCCCGGCGTTGACGTTGCGTTTGGCTTGAAACAGTGTGTTGGAAAGCCAGAAGTGTTTCAGGGCCTGCTACATAGATTCTGGACAGATTATCAAAACTCTTGGGAAGAACTGCGCGAGCTTGATGGCTCAGTAGACCAACAGACCTGGTTGCTTCATAATGTGAAAGGTACCGCTGGTAATTTGGGATTGCACGACCTGACAGGTATTTGCTGTGAACTCAAAAAAGATTTGAGTTCCTCGAACCATCTGAGTGATGAACCTATCGAGCGTTTCCACATGGAGCTTGAAAAAGTAGGTGGGTCTATAAAGAAATTAGACAGCTTTTTTGAAAGCTGATTAATTAAAGTGCCTAAGTAGCGTATATTCCCACGTCGCCAACCGCGGCCTATCCATTTATTTCATTATGCCTAATCATCTGGTAAACGAAAAAAGTCTCTATCTACAACAGCACGCCAACAATCCGGTCGACTGGTATCCCTGGGGCGACGAAGCGTTTGCAAAAGCGAAGGCTGAAGATAAGCCGCTGCTGATAAGTATTGGCTACTCTTCCTGCCATTGGTGTCACGTAATGGAACATGAATCGTTTGAAAACGAATACATTTCAGGCCTCATGAACGAGCACTTTGTATGCATCAAGGTAGACCGGGAGGAACGCCCTGATGTGGACCAGATCTACATGGAAGCCGTCCAGATGATCGCTCAACACGGAGGCTGGCCACTCAATGTATTTTGTTTGCCCGACGGAAAACCTTTTTTTGGCGGCACTTATTTTCCCCCTGAAGATCGAGGCAACGGTATGGTTCCATGGCCGCAAGTCCTCATTCGCGTGATAGATTTCTATAAGAAAAACCGCGATCAGTTGGAGGAAAATGCCGATAGCATCATCAAGAACCTGATGGCCTCCAATGACCCCGCTGTAAGCAGCGAAGGTTTCGTGGATGGTACAACACTCCAACAAGCGGCTATTGAGTTTGCAAAGCGCCACGACGACGAGTTTGGCGGATTTGGCCAAGCACCCAAGTTCCCACCATCCATGGCTTTGAATTTCCTGATTCAGGCACGGAACAGTTTAAAGGAAGATGACAAGAAGGGGGAATTGGCGCGCATTGACGAAGTGATTGATACTACTCTCACCTCGATGGCCCACGGTGGAATTTATGACCAAATCGGTGGTGGTTTCGCCCGTTACAGTGTAGATAGGTTCTGGTTGATCCCTCACTTCGAAAAAATGCTTTACGATAATGGGCTGCTTTTAGACATCTATGCCAAGGCCTGGACCACCTACCAAAAGCCTCTCTACAAAGCCATCGTGGAAGAGACGGCCACATGGGCACTACGCGAAATGCACGCAGAAGGTGGAAACTTTTATTCGGCTTACGATGCGGATAGCGAAGGAGAAGAAGGAAAGTTTACGGTATGGAAACCCGAAGAAATAAAAGAAGTACTTGGCGAAGAAGCAGGTACACGATTCTGCGACGTTTATAATATTTCCGATACTGGAAACTTCGAACATGGCTTCTCCAATCCTGCTCTGACTGAAAGTGATTTTTCAGTTCGCGAGTCCTTAAAAGAGGCACGCGAAAAACTCTATGCCCACCGCGCAAAACGAGTGTGGCCAGGATTAGACAAGAAACAGTTAACCTCCTGGAACAGCCTGCTCATCCGTGGACTTGCGGAAGCAGGGTTTGCGCTCAGCCGGAAGGATTTATTCGACGCGGCAAAAGGTGCTGCTGATTTCATTTGGGATAATCTTAGAACCAGCGAAAATCGCCTTCGGTCTGTTTTTTACACGGAGTCAAAACTCAATGGGTATCTCGATGATTATGCTTACTTTGCGGAAGCATTGCTGAGCATTGCGGCTTACGTGGATTTCTTCCATCCAGGTGAATCAAAAGTATACCTGGAGCAGTGTGAGGCCATTACACAAAGTGTCCTGAAACATTTTAAAGATGATCAAGCCATTGGCTTTTATTTTACCTCAGGAGACCATGAAAATCTCATCGCTCGCAAAAAAGAATGGTGGGACAACGCTACTCCTTCGGGTAACGGCACCATGCTCCATGTCCTTTCATCACTCTACTACATAACGGTTAATCCAACTTATGAAGAAGAACTCACCGCCCTGCGAAATGGCTACACAGGATTGATTGCGAGAAACCCATTTGGAGTGCCCCACGCCCTCAGTGCGTTTATGGCCGACCAAAATGGCATCGAAGTTATTAAAGTTAAAGATGTCGATAATTTGGACGAACTCCGAACCCTGCTTCTAAATCAACCTTGGGCCCGACGGTTCACGCTCATTACAGAGCTGGAAAACCAACCATCCGGTTATCAAAAGTGTATCGGTACTCGCTGTCTACAACCTGAACTCGATCCCAAAAATCTATACCAGTAAATGACCCGGGTATTTTCTTAGGATGAATAATGAGGCACCAAGGAAACTATTTTTTACTTGGCCGTAACAGAAGGATCTGTACCCAAGGTTCCACGAAACAATACGAGCGAGCGTTGACCCTTTATCTGTTCCAATGAACTCAGGGCCTCTGCCAAACGCTCGTCCATTTTGAGGCGGACGCGTTCGTCTTCATATTCGGGTTTTTCCAAAAACTTCTTAATGCTATTCACGGAACGTTTTGCTAACTTCACGCTGACCTCGTGCCTGGTGATGAGCCGGGCTTGATACCAATCACTACCATAACAATTTTCGGGTGTGAACAATTCACGGATCTCTGGATCGGCCAGCGTTTTACCTTCAAACTGACCGTAGGCCATAATGTTTAAAAGAGCGGCAAGAGGCGGACATGCCATCTCAATTGATTTATCCTCAAAATACATCCTCGCTACACGCTTCTGAGTCTCGATGATATTTTCTATTCCATCTACAAAGACAGCCTCGTCCTGTAATTCAGGTTTCAACATGTCTTCCGTAAACAAACTGGAAGGATTGCTAAGAATCCGTCCGCAAAACGTGTGTACAAACTTTTTGGTAATCCGGTAACCCAGGCGACTGGCAGGAATAGTTTTACCATCATATTCAAAATCTTCCACAGGTTCCAAGTGACCTTCACTGATAAGGAACTTCACATCCTGTTCTTCCGGAGTCATGCGGCACCAGATTTCCGGTACTAACAAACTGATATCATGATCAACGCGGTATTTAGGACCAATCCAACCTGCAGCCGATGAAAAACATGCGTACCCGGATATCAGATAGGATACGAGCGCATTGTTCAGATCCACAATGGGTGACAACGCATTGAAAGGTCCCTTCGTTAAGGCCCCTTCAGATCCTGCACCGGTGGTGGATGGAGATTTACCTGTCAGACTCGCAATAAAGTCCATAAACAACTCAGGTAACTCTTGATAGTGGAGAGGATTATACACACACAAAGGACGAATTCCTGCTTCTTTGTCAGGCGGGTTGTTACGACGGCCAGCAAGAACAGCATTTACTGGAAACGGGACTTCCTTATCCAGTGGAATTCGACGAAACAAACGTGCACCCACATGGGATAGGTACATATTGCGCGGATTGATTAGGTTTGGCCGCGCCTGAAGGTATCGCGGATTCTTAGTCGGCACACCATCAACCAGTCTGGGAAAAGCGGTGCAGACCATGTAGTCCGGGCCGCTTTCGTCAGCGACAAAGCGTTTGATCATTTCCTGCATTGGCTCGGTAAATTGATCAAAGCGTATCATATCCTTCATAATTTCCTCCGCCCGCTCACGTGTAATGGGCTCATAGTTGGAAAAGAAGTTTTTGGGGCCAGAAAAGTCCAACTCCGCTTGTTTATCATAGCCACGCACAATGGCATCGTCCGGTCTCTGGAAAAAGCGATACTCGCAGTTTCGCGTGAACTTCAGCCCTCTATGCTTAAACCGAGGATTCGTCCTAAGCTCCGTTGAAGCAGGAATCGTAATAGAGGCGGTAATATCGTCTTCCCGTTGGATCTTCTGAGACGGATTAAAATCCTTCCGTAAACTGAAAGTTCGCCAAGAACCATTAGGCATAAAACCCACACGAAGGTAGTGAGTAATTAATTTAGTTTCCCGGTACTTCAGCTCATTGCCGAACATACCATTGATAACATCGACACCAAATCGTCCGCGCCAATCTTCACCCCAATCCGGTTTCCAAACCCGTTTTACAACAAAAACCAGGTCGCGGATGTAACGCGGAATGGAGGTAATAAATTCATTGTGCTCGTCGGTATATTTGGAAGATGGCGTAAACAGTTTTACGACCGATCCAAGTGAACGATCGACACTCAAAATGGGTCGCCCCTTTTCACGGTTCCTAGCTGCTTTATTGAAACGTTGGCCAAACTCATAGTTAATAATTTGTTCAACTCGGTCAAAATCACTTTGGAAATCTGATACGAATACCGGGCCAAAAACCATAGCGTCTGAAATAGGCTTGGAGATCTCGGACTTACCTCCACCGGAAACGGTACAGGGTTTGTGGCAAAAGGTACCTTCCGCGGTCGTTCCGAATAAGCGCCAGCGCCAGCCTGCCGCTGGACGACCCATCTCTACTTTGTATCCGGATGGCAACACATAGGTGGTATTGGGAACCAGGTGAATCTCCTGTTTCTTCCCTTCCTTCTCCCAGGTAACAATCTGATCGCGAAGAGCGATATTCACATCGGCCGGAACGTACACAATATTTGGGTACTTCTTATCAATCGCATAACCTTCCGGCTTCACATCCATGATCTCACCAAAGTTTTTTACCACATCTTCAAAGGTGTGGTGCACTTCCGGGAAATAGCTGCTAAGGTGAAACTCTTCCCCCAAATCATAACTGGGAAATGCAACAGCACCTCCGGCATGTTCTTCTTCAACTTGCCCATAGAGGTTGGCAGCATAACTGATCTGCGTCTTCACTTCTTTTTTGCAGTACCCAAAGTAATTGTCAGCAATCAGAGTCACCATTACACCACGGTGATCTCGACAGGTGACTTTAAAAGCACCTCCATCATTGTAGAGTTCTTCTTCCGACTCCCAACACATGCCGTCTCGTTTCTGGAGCTCCGTAGCATCAGAAACATTCGGAAGCCCAAGATCTTTCTTTTTCAAGCTCGTCAGATGAGGAGCCAATATCACTGCGCCGGTATGTCCGGACCAATGCTCAATATCCAACTGAGAATCATTTTCGACTAAATAGGGATCCCCGGCATTTCCAAATATCGATTCCACAAAATCCAAATTACTGACGAGATTACCCGGAGCGAAAAATCGTGTCTCCATTGTCTTCTGAGAAGTAGCTCCATCCACATGGGGACAAATAACAGGACGAAGCATTATGGATACAAACAATTCAGCCTGATTTTCCTGAGTTGAAGTAAACGGAATTCGCATCAACTCCTTCGGCGGATTTAGGGCAGCTCTTAAAAGCCGTGCAAACGCGATTTGTGGAACCGACTTTTTATCGGCTGCAATCGGGAGACCTCCTTCAACCACGTGAAATACTCCTTTGGTTGTGCGCCTGTCGCTTTTCGGGTTATGCAAAACGCCGTTAACTACCCGGTAGGATTCAATTATATCGGATTGGAATCGATCCTGGCCGGGTGGCAGAGAGAGTACCCGGGCTAAGCCATGGCGTTCCAAGACCATACTATGAGAGGGGACAAAAGTAGTTTCTCCAATCTCTTTCGCATGTTCACCCAGGAACGACTTGATAAAATCATGAATACGCGCATCCACAGGGCAAAGGTGATCGCGAAGAAGGCGATTTTTCTCCACAAAATTTGCCAACAAAGATTCACCTAATTTTAAAAAGGGAAAATCGTCGGGATTACCGTAGGTAGGAAAACCGCGTGCAGCGAGTTTCAGGTTAACAAATTCGACCAGGTTTATATCTCCTTCCACCTCGCTTAAGGTTTCAGGATCAAAGCCGATTGCGTATTTTAGCTCGTTCATTCAGAGATTGGAGTAGAAATTTGATGTGACCACGCACCTCTAAAGAGTAGGTTTCCAGGTACGAAGCTCAAATTTTTAGCAGGTCTTGGGCCGATGCAATGAGAAAGCCTTTTAAAGTCGGAATTCGATCAGATTGCTTGGAAAACGGACTGGGCAAAAACTTGGATTTTTACTCGAAACGTTTCTTCCAGGCTTTGATCTGACGTTGAACTTGTTCCGGGCCGGGCATGCCCGTTTTTTCACGCGCGGCTAAGGCCTTTTCAACATCAAAACAATTCACCCAATCCGCAGCAAACCGTGGATCCACAGATTGAACGTCTTCAAGTGATAATGCATTTAGCCCAACAGTCTTTTCTTCGGCCAAAGCAACCAGGGCTCCAATCACATGGTGTGCTTCACGAAATGGCACACCTTTGTTTACCAAATAATCTACCACGTCCGTAGCTAATAGCCCAGGATCCGAAACCGCTACTGCACATTTTTCAGGGACCATCGCCAATCCACTGACTACACCCTCAACTACTTGAAGACATAGAATTGTTTGGTCGAGCGCATCGAAAACAGGCGGTTTGTCTTCCTGAAGATCTCGGTTATAGGTCAAAGGCAGCCCTTTCACCATCGTCAATAAAGCGGTAAGGTCGCCTACGATCCGGCCGGATTTTCCACGGACAAGCTCCATCGCGTCCGAGTTTTTCTTCTGCGGCATTAAGGATGAGCCTGTGCAAAAACTCTGCGGTAAAACGACAAAACCAAACTCGGAGCTACTCCAGAGAATAAAGTCCTCCGATAACCGGGAAAGATGCAGACTAATCATCGAGCAGGCATAGACAAAGTCCAGGTGGACATCCCGGTCGCTTACCGCATCCATACTATTTTGCGTCACTCTTGGGTTACCGGCGTCGTCTACAAATCCGAGCAACGCGGCAGTCAACTCCCGATCAATAGGCAAAGTAGTGCCGGCAATAGCACCGGATCCTAACGGACACCAGTTTGCCTGATCTTTTACCGATCCTACGCGCTCGAGGTCCCGACCCAGCATTTCAACGTAGGCCAATAAATGGTGGGCAACACTGACAGGCTGAGCCCGTTGCAAGTGAGTGTAACCTGGAATGTAAATTGATTGGTTTTTTTCGGCCTGATCGACCAATGCTGCTATGGCAGCTTTCAGTCCAGCTTCCAGTTCGGAACAGGCGGCCTTGAAAAACAAGCGCATGTCGGTGGCAATCTGGTCATTACGCGAACGTGCGGTATGCAGCTTGGCCGCTTCGGGCACGCGCTCGGTTAGCGCCTGTTCGATATTCATGTGAACATCTTCAAACCGTACGTCCCAAATAAACGATCCTGCTTCAACTTCTGAGCGAATCTCAGCTAATCCGGCGTGGATAGCCTCTTTTTCAGGGATAGTTAGCAAACCAACCTCAGCCAGCATCGCCGAATGAGCTTCGCTGCATTGGATATCAAAGAGAGCGAGCCGTTGGTCAAAAGACACCGATTCACTAAAACGCAGCATAAGCTCCGCCGGTCCGTTGGAAAACCGGCCACCCCAGGTCGCTTGTTTGGATGGCTTACTCATAATGGTCGAAGAAAAAAACAATAAGTCCCTGAATTACAACGCCTATTATTTGGGAAGGGTTGGTGACATTGAAGTGGTGGTGGCATGTATGTCTGGGTTGAAAGACAGTACATTCAGGAATTAAAGAGTTTCCTCGCCCACCGAAAAATTCACGCCCTTAATCCCGGCGATAGAACAGGCGTCCATAACCTTGATGATCATTTGATGGGTAGTGCCATCGCTTGGCGCTATCGTCACCAATGCCTCCACTTTGTTGGCATCGCTGGATTCTTTAAATCGGGTGAGCATTCCGGTCAGTTCCAAAAACCGCGACGACTGAGGTGAATCATAAGCATACTCATTGACAATAACCTGACCCGCATCGTCGATTTCGATAATTTGTTCATCCGGCATATCGATCGGTTCGCTCTGTTCAACGACTCCGGGTAGTTGGAAAGAGATGTCCGCTTCCTGTTTGTCGAGCGTCGAGGTCACCAGGTAATACATGAGCAACAAAAACACGATATCGATCATCGGTGCGATAGGAATGGATGGCTTGGGTCCTGGTTTCTTTTTTAATCGGGCCATCTCAACTCCTGGCTTCGTAGGTTGCGTAGATGACCTCGTACGCACCTACTTCTGCACACGCCTTTAAAACTTTTTTTATTTCCGCAAAGGGAGTGGTCCTGTCCGCCCGAACGGTAATTTTAAGCACTGGATTCATTTTTATTTCGCCGCCGATACGATCCTTCAGCGCTTCGAGACTGACGGACTGCGTCCCAAGATAAATGGTACCGTCTTCTTTAACGGAAACCACTCCACGCGCAGAAACATCTTCAGGCACCTCACTGGCATGAGATTCAGGAAGCTCTACTTCCTGAGCTTTGTCCGCCTTAGCCAAGGTACTCACACACATAAAAAACACCAACAGCAGAAAAACCATATCGATCATTGGAGCCATTTGAAACTCCTCTTCAGGCTGGGATCTTTTTTTGCGTTTAATCATCGTCGATCAGTAAGCAACGTTACCTTGGCAGAAACCATGCATGAGAAAAGGAAGAAATTATTTCGCTTTATCGGAGTAAGCAAAGGCAATCTGTTAACCGCTGAAGACGTTTGCACCATGGCTGTCGATGCCATCATTCGATAGCGAACCCACTCCTGAGCGTAGCTCCCCCGGTTGCAAAAGCGGTTTATAGGGCAGCGACCTTGAAACAGCAGAAAGCCGTAACCCCCTCGCTCATTCAAGAATCAGAAGCGTGTATTTCCAATTCAAACAGTGTTGAGTCCGAGGTGCTCTTTGTCAGGAAAAGTTTCCCATTGTGAGCCAAGCCAATTTCCCTGGCTAAACTTAGCCCAAGACCAAGGCCAGGTGAATTAGTCGAACGACAGTTATGTCCGCGATAGAAACGATCAAAGATAAGACCTTGATCTTCCGACGAAATCATCGGACCAGAGTTTTCAATGGAAAAACTTATTATTCCTCGATCCGACTTTAGTTCCATCCTCACAAACCCATTCGCCTTATTGTGTTTAATCGCGTTGGAAATAAGGTTTTGAATAACCTGTCCAAGCATGAGTCGGTCCGCCATCACATGGATGTCGGCTGCGATACTTGTTTCTATCCTCAATCCAAATTCTTCAGCCAGGATCTCTGCATCCCGCGCAAAGGATCCCAATTCTTCAGAAAAGTTATAGCGCTCGATGGTTAAAGGCATTTTCCCCGCATCCGCTTGAGATAATAAGAAGAGACTTCGAATGATTCGCCTAAGCCGCTCTACTTCCTCCATGAGACGGTTGAGGGTTTGCTGTTCGACCGAATCAGGTGCGCAATGCTGTAATCGGGAAGAAATCTCACTTTGAATGATGGTGAGCGGCGTTTTGAGTTCATGCGATGCATCGGAACTAAATCGCATTGCCTGGTGAAAACTAATTTCGAGACGATCCATCATCTCATTGATTACGGAAACCAAGGTATCAAATTCTTTATCGTATTTATGAGTGGATGAAATCCGTTGGCTGAGATCTTTGGACGAAGTCATTCTGGCTGTCTGAGCAATCGCTGCTACAGGACCGACGGCGCGGCTAGCGATCAAATACGCTCCTCCTCCAATGGCTATTATCACAAAACCCAAAGCTCCAAAATAATACATTCTGAGGTTTCGGATTCTCGACTGATAACTGTCCAGGCTGATTCCGATATAAATCGATAATTCGGGATTGGCCAGAGTTGCCATTCTCCACTTGGTTTTACCAACCGGAACCGTATACAAATGCGGCTCATCAAGAAGTGGATATCTCACAAATCCTTCGCTTTTTCCCCACATCCCCATCGAGGTCTTCTTAATCAATTCATCGAAGCGGGGGAGGTCTTTGGAAGGAAAATCTTCAGGCCAATTGTCCGACTGATAGACAGCGTTTCTACTATACATATTGGATCGCAATTTGAGTATACGATCTGCTTTCCAGTCTTCGCCAATCAAAGTATCGATGGTGGTAGCAAACTGTTTCCAATCCGAATTCCAGCCATGATATTCGGTAATGCGCTGGCCTGGTAACACGATCTTGGCATCCAGCGCATCCCGAAACTCGCCTTCCAGCCAATGCCAACCAATGACACCGGTTGAAATAAGAAGTGTGCCACTCAGAAGAACGGTTAGAAGGACAGTCTTTAATCGGAAGGATCGCATACTATGAAGCTTTGATTCGATAACCCGTTCCCCGAACGGTCTCTATGAGTTCTCCTACTTGAACATCCTCAAACTTTCCCCGTATTCGTCGTATGTATACGTCAACTAAATTGGTTCCCGGGTCAAAATCGAAACCCCATACGTGCTCATAAATCTGCGACCGTGTGAACACTCGCCCTGGAGACTGGATCATATATTCGAGCAGGGCAAATTCTCGGTTGGTAAGCTCTATCGATTCACCATGATAAGTGGCTTCACGAGTAACAACATTCAGCAACAAAGGTCCCGCCTGAATAATGCTGTGCGCATGCCCGGTCGAACGCCTCACTATGGAGTGGAGTCGAGCGATTAATTCTTCGAGGTAAAATGGTTTCGTAAGGTAATCATCGGCCCCCAACTGAAAGCCTTCGAGCCGTTCATTCAATTCGGACCGTGCCGTAAGAATTAAGATGGGGACTCCGTTTTTTTGAGCCCGGAGGTTTTTTAAAATACTTAGCCCATCTCTACCGGGTAGCATGATATCGAGAATCAATGCATCAAAAGGCATAGTGGTCACTAGCGCATAGGCCGTGTCGCCATCCATGCATACCTCTGTCGAGTGCCCCATCTCTTCAAGCCCTTTCTTGATAAAATCGGCGATTTTCTTCTCGTCCTCTGCAACCAGTATTCTCATCGGCCTTCATTTCGGCAGAAACGGAGCTCGGACACACACCTAAAAACCGAAGATGAAAAACTTTTAATCCAACCCACCCCAACAGTTCATCTTGGTGTGCTACAAATGAATCATTGATGACGGAAACATTTTTGAAATCTCAATCCAACTTTTAAGAAGTTCAAAGACTATCTAAACGTATGAATTCTATCAAACACACCCTGATCCTCACTTTCGCATTCTTTCAATCCTGCCTCAGTCTCTCAGCGAATCATCATAAGGCCGCGGTACCAATGGATGACTCTCACTGGACCATCAAATCGGAAGGCTTCAAATTTGAGGAGCACCTGGGCGCGCAGAGCCTTTACTTACCTAGCGGTGTCGCAACCCTCAACGACGTCGTATTCCACAACGGAATAATTGAGTTCGATATCGCCTTCCCGGAAGGGCGTGGATTTCCGGGGATATTCTTCCGATCACAAGACGATAGAAACTCTGAAGAATTTTATGTGAGACCCCACCAATCTGGAAATCCTGACGCCAATCAATACACTCCCAGGTTCAATCGGACCGCAGCATGGCAGCTGTATCATGGAGACGGTTACGGTGCGGCTTTGGATTTTAAATACAACGCATGGAATCACGTGAAACTGGTGATCAGCGGAACCGTAGGCGAGGTTTTCGTGAATGACATGGAGACCCCACTCTTCCAGATTTATGAGCTAAAACACGGTGATGTCGAAGGACCCATTTTATTAAAAGGAAACGCCAACTCACATTTCGCAAACTTCTCCTACGTCCAGACGGACAACCCTCCACTGAAACTTCCCATAAAAGAAGTGCCAGATTTTGAGGCAGGCGTCATTGCTGGGTACCAAATCTCAAACGTCATTGAGGATACGGCCCTGGAAGGCGAAACCTGGTTCAGAGAAAAGCACTTTTCTGAGCTCGCCCGGCATTCCGCATGGCCCGACTACACAGGTTCGATTAACATATCTAAGGGTGTGGATCGATCAGAAGGCAAAAACACCGCCCTCGTAAAAATCAATGTCTCGTCTCGGACAAAACAAATTAAAAAATTCGACTTCGGCTACAGCGATGAAGTCCTGGCATTTGTAAACGGGCAACTGGTCTACAGCGGCACCAACGAATTTAGAACCAGAGACTACCGCTACCTTGGCACTATTGGCTATTTCGACTCCATCTATCTGGATCTTGAAGCCGGAGACAACGAAATCGTTTTTGCGATAAAAGAAGTTGTCGGCGGATGGGGAATGAAAGCCAAAATCGAAGACCAAAGTGGCCTAACATTTCATCAATAATCAACCTCAGTAGGGTTGTAAGGCCAG